>PBPF01000078.1 GCA_002724615.1 Verrucomicrobiales bacterium
GCGGGCTCGAGATTTTTCTGCGCCTTGGCCACCGCCTCAATGATCTTGCGCTTGAGTAGCATCGGGTAACGCGGGTCTGCACTTGTGCCGAGGCATCCCATGCTTGCCGGCGCACTATGGGTGTGCGTGGCGCAGATGAACTGCCGATCCACCCGGATGCTCGTGCGCTTTTCCACCGCGCCCTTCACGTCATCAAGAAACGCTCGCGACAACATGCAGCTGTCGACCACCACGATGGCCAGCTGCGTCTTCCCGTCATCGAGCACAATCGCCCGCGCCGTAATCCGCGAGCCAACCTCTCCGATTGACCGCGACCTCATCCCGCCATTCACCAATACGGGCAACTCCTTGGGCGTTGCATCCGCCGTATGTGCCCCGGCCCGCAAGGCGGCTTGGGTGGTTGGGGCAAAAATCGAGAGAATGAGAACGGCAAGGAACGAATGGATCAATTTCATGGTGTGCAAAAAGCCAACCTTCTCAGGCACGTTTGTGCAACAGCAAAGCGGGTTTGCCATGATGGATTAGTCGAGGCAGAATTGATCCATGCCTGCTCGATTTCTTTTTGCCCTATGTTTTCTCGTGGTGTTTGTGGGAAATGCAGCTGACCAGAAGCCTCAGGATTCGGTTCAGGATACGGACCTGCGCAGCGTTGAGGATTTGTTGCGAGGGTATAGTGAAAAAGAGTTGGCCGCCGCCAAAAAAAATATTCCAAAGCGCCCAGAACCTCCGCTGGCGACCGCCCATCCTCGGAAGGTTTTGGTGAAGGGTCGGGTTTATCGGGACAAGAATGGCAATGGCAAACGTGATGCGGGAGAAGTGGGCTTGCCGAATATAATGGTGAGTGACGGAGATCGAGTGACTCGCACGGCCAAGGATGGGAGTTATCAGTTTAATATTCAGATGCTCGACGAACATCACCACCGGTTTGTGAGCGCGACTCGGCCAACCGGATTCAAGCCGACCAGTAATTTCTTTGGGCGTATTCGGTTTGATGAAAAGCAAACCGGTTATGAGTTTGATTTTGGGTTTGCTGCTGATGCGAAATCAGCTGCCCGCGAATTCTGGTTTATGGCCGCCAGTGATAGCCAGTTCACCGTTATTGAGCAGATGATTCCGACTGCGAAGGATTATGCGCAACTGACCGCTGCACCTGGTGGGCCTGCCTTTCTCACGACAGCCGGGGATCTGACCATGAATGGCACTCATTTTGAATGGGACATGTATGATCACATTCGCCGGTCCTCAAGGATTCCTGTTTACGAAGGTTTTGGCGGGCACGATGGCAATGTTTTGGATCCGCGTTGTACCGTGAACTTTGAACAGCGCATTGGTCCACCCTACTATTCATGGAACTACGGCGGGGTACATTTTATCCAGTTCATTACTGAGACAGGTTACCTCCGCAACGCCGCGCAGACGCGCCAGAAGAACTGGCTCAAGGCTGATCTTGAGGCGCTGCCCAAGGGCATGCCGGTAATTGCCATTTCCCACTATCCCTTGGATGCGGCATGGTTTAATCGGCGCAAGGCCGAGGGTATCAACATGATTGGCCAGATCGGTGCACACTGGCATGTGGTGCAGGCGGGCAGTCGTCACGGGGTTCCGGTGCTCAACAGTGCACCAGCGCGTGGTCGTGACTGGGGTGCCTACTCGCGAACCTACCGCTGGGTTTATGTGTCGCCCAAGGGGGTAACCTCCAAGCTGCGTGTGGCTGGCCAGTACAAACGGTTGCGGGTGCTGGCTCCAGGCTCATCCACAACCTTGGGTTCTCAACCATTGGTTGCCTTGGTGTATGACACCGCGCTGCTGGTTGATGCAGTCACCTGTAAGTGGACTTCGCCTACAGGTAAAATTACCGTCACAAAACTGCAATCACGAGGGGACTGGTCATGGCATGGTGAGTTTGCGCCGGATCAGGAGGGGGCCTGGCGGTGTGAGATTCATGCGACGGACGTTGCTGGAAAAACATGGCAAAGAGAACAGGTTGTTACCGTAGAGAACCGCAAGGGCCCGGTGGCTTCACCGGGAAAAGATTTCCCGTGGATTTTGGCTGGTGACAAAACGCAGCGGCGAATAACGGAGGGGCCGGCAGCTCCGCTTTATCCCTTGTGGGTTAAACATACTGGCAGCACGCATGTGCTCTTTAATTCGCCGGTGGTGGCTAATGGCCGGGTTTATGTTTCCATTGGTAACCCCAATGCAGGCACTCCCGGTGCGGGTGTCTTGTGTCTGGATGCGGCGACCGGAAAACAAATCTGGCGAACCGGATCACCCATGGGTGATATCCGCGGTCCGGTGAGTGTTCATGACGGCATTGTCTACGCCATTACGGGTGAAGGTTGGGTGGCGGCTTATGCCACGGACAGCGGGAAGTTGCTCTGGAGTAAGCCACTGGCTGCCTCCTATGAGGAAGGGCGGCCACTGGCCATCAATAATACGCCTCCGGTTCCTACTCCCCATGGCTTGGTGGTGAGTGACTGGCGCAATCCGCAATTTCTTTTGGATTACAAAACCGGAAAGGAGAAGGCGGTGTACATTGGAGACATTGGCCACTACGGCTCCTTTGCGACAGTCTTTGATGATGTCCTTTACAGTGTGCGCCGTGGAGGTGGTGTGGCTTTCAATGTGCCTGATGGTAAAGAAGTCTGGCGGATAGAGGAAACCTCGCGATCAACCTCTGCTCCAATTGTGGTGGATGGTAAACTAATCTATAGCGGCTCTTCAGGTATCCGCGTTCGTGAAGCTGCAACCGGTAGAATGATATGGCAGGCAGGNCATCTNAANGCNGGCTATCAAAATGCNATTCCGGTGGNGTGGGATGANTTNNTGNTCGNNAANGGAACCGATTGNCGNGCNTTTAACCTGAANGACGGCAAGCCNCNNTGGACNGTNAAGTGTGCAACCGATGCNAAGCGTTTTCACAGATCGCGTCGTCAGGCCATGGCTGGAAGTTCCACGCCCATCATTGCCGGTNANCTTGCCTGGTTTGGCCATGATGACACCTCCCTGCGCGCAGTGAACAGGAAAGGGCAGGTGGTTTGGGAATACATACTGGGAACCCCTATCAAGACCTCACCGGTCATCACCGGCAATCTGCTGCTGGTGCATGATTTTGCCGGTAACCTCTGGTGTTTTGCCGGTGCGAACTTGAACTGACAAGAGAAGGGGGTAGGGTTGACTCATGAGGCAGGCTATTATTCTGACGACCTTGACCTTCCTGTTTTTAGGNGGGTGTGCTCCTGCTACTCCTGCTGTTACCGAAGCTAAACCAATTAGGAAGAATCTACGTTTGGAAGAAAAAACTNAAAAGCCCTTCCGGATTGTATTCTATGATTTTGACCAGACNCTTCCGGTAATCCACGTCTTTCACGAGACCAAAGGGGCCGANGATGTGTCAGGGAAAAACGACCAGTTTTTTATTGATGCGTTTGGAGGGGAAGAACGNATCGCGCGATTGAAGAAGCACTTCGAACAACTGACTCAGGCAGGAGTTCAATGTTCGATCATTTCTTACGGCTACACGGCCGTGATAAAAGAATCACTAAAGCGCGTCGGCTTGATCGGGTTTTTTAAGGAAGACGCCATCTTCGGAAGGGATTCTGAGGCCCTTAACCGTGTCAGTGGAAAGAAACATAAGATTATTTCCGAGGAGATGCGTTCAGGGGATATTAGCTATGAGGAAGCCATCTTTGTTGATGACAGCAAAAGGAACATCGATGAATGCAAGGAGGATGGAACCTGCCGAACCCTTCATGTGCATGAAANAAGCGGGTTGACCGAGCAAGATCTGGCATTTCTGGAAAGCGGATTGATTAAGAAGTAAGTGNGGTTTTAATGCATTCGCGCCCGTGTGTTTCGGGGGATTAACAGGTGGAAGGAAGAGTTGGCAATGACGTTGCCAAGTNCACAGAGTCAAGGCACACTCGAGCCTCTTACCCATGAAATNACGATTTACTCTTTGTCTGGCATTNCTGGCATGCACCTTCTTTGTTGACGCTGCACCCATAAAAATCCACTTCATCTCCGGCGCGCGGGAGTACAAGAGCGAGGCTTCTTTGAAGGAGTTTATTCCGTGGCTCGAGAAAAGTTATGGAGTGAAGTGCACAGTGTCCTGGGGGCATGACGGCATCAAGGAGCTGCCCAACTTGTCGCCGTTGAAAGAGGCGGATGTATTGTTCGTGTTCGCGCGGCGGATGAAGCTGGGCGAGGATCAGATGAAGCTGATTCGCGCGCACTGGGAAGCCGGCAAGCCGGTGGTTGGTGTGCGTACTGCGAGTCATGCATTTCAAAAGGCCGACAATGAAATCTTCGACCGGCAAGTGATGGGCGGAAATTACCAAGGGCACTTTGGAGATGTTGCGGTGAAGGTGGCCAACGTGGGCAAGCACCCCGTCCTGCTTCGCGTCGGGGCCATCACCTCGGACAAGCTGTACAAGGCCGGGCCATTGGCAAAGACGGCTGTGGTGCTGCAGACCGGCGCCATCCCCAAGGCGAAGCACGCGGTGACATGGGTCAATGAAGTGAAAGACCGCCGTGCATTTTACACCTCGCTTGGAGTACCGTCGGATTTCAAAAACGATCACTTCCGCCGCATGCTGGTAAACGCAATTTTCTGGACAGCAAGAGTCACCCGACTGGGAAACGAGGAATGAGCGATGCGGGCAAGGGCTGGCATCTGCTGAATCAGCATCACTTGGGGCTGACGGTGTCGGATATTGAGCGGTCGATTGAGTTTTACCGTGACGTGCTNGGGATGGAGCTGGTGGGACGACGACCGTGTGTGGAACAGGATTACGTGGGGCGGCAGACAGGTTATCNGGGGTTGAAGTTGAGCGTGGCATCATTCCGGGCGTGCGCGGGCAACGCGCAGTCGATCGAGATGGTGCAGTACCTGACGGAAGCAGGCGCAGCGGCCGACCCCTCGACCAATCGCGCTGGCAACTCGCATCTCTGTTTGCGGGTGGACGACTTGCGCGCGGCGCACGCNGACCTCAGCGCGCAGGGAGTGCGCTTTAAAAGCGCACCGGTGGAGATCACCCACGGTCCAAATCGCGGTGGGTTGGTGGTATACCTGCATGACCCGGACGGTTACACGCTGGAGTTGTTTCAGCCGGCGGAGGGATGATTAGAACAAGCAACTTCTTTGATCTTACGGATAAGGTCGTGCTCATCACTGGCGGTGCGGGCGGTCTGGGGTCGGCGATTGGACGGGCTTTTGCCGAGCACGGGGCGGTAGTGGTGCTCAGCGATATCGACGGGCAGGCGGCCGAAGAGGTGGCGGGGGAAATCGCGAATGCCGCGGCACTCGCCTGTGATGTGGCCGACGTCGAACAGGTTAACGCGATGGTTGCGGCGGTGATAGCGGAGCACGGGCGGCTCGACGTGCTGGTTAACAATGCGGGGGTGCATCGGCGTGTAGATCCACTGGCAGCGCGAGCAGAGGATGTGGAGGCGCANATGGCGGTGAACCTTCGTGGATGTTTAAACTGCTGCGGCGCGGTGGGNCGCGTGATGTTGCGGCAGGAGGCGGGCANCATCATCAACGTGTCTGCGGTGGGCGGCGGTTTGGTGGGGCTTGGGCGCGGCGGGTCGGCGTATGGCATGACGAAGGGCGGAGTGGTGGCATTGACGCGCGACTTGGCGGCTGAGTGGAGTGGGCGCGGCATTCGCGTGAACGCGCTGGCACCGGGCTGGATTCGCACACCGATGACCTCCGAGTTACAGGCCGACGCGACTCGGGCCGCCAAAGTACTGGAACGCGTCCCGCTGGGTCGCTGGGGCGAGCCGGCTGAGGTGGCGGGCGCGGCTGTGTTTCTTGCGAGCGAAGCGGCGGCGTACATCACCGGCCATGTGCTGCCGGTGGACGGTGGCGCGACGAGCGTGATTGCGTTGTCGTCGGACTGAGCATGGGAGCAGTCATTCAGCAGCGGGAGATTCCCGGCGAACTGTTAGGTGAACTGCAAGAATGCACCGGTGGCCCCAAGGACCTGCGCGCGGCACTGGCTGAGCATGGATACGTGCTTGTGCGCGGTGCGCTGGATGTTGACACGGTGATGACTGCGCGCGCGGAGGTGTTCGGGCGTTTGAAGTCGGTTGGGGAGATTGCTGAGCCAATCATTGACGGCATCGCAACCGGCGAAAGCCTGCGGCCCGATCCTCACGGTGATGGCGGTTCGTTCTGGCGTTCGGTCAGCGAAGGCAATGCGTTGCGGGCGGTTACACATGGCGAATGCCTGTTGACACTCGCTGCGGAATTGCACGGTGAAGTTGCGCGTGCGCATGACCTGGTTTACCTGAGGCCGACACCGTCGGGGCGGGCGACCAATCTGCATTTTGATTTACCCTTCTTCGCCGGGTTCGCGGAAAGAATTCTCACGAGTTGGATTCCCCTTGGCGATGTGCCGGTGAGTGATGGCCCGTTGGTCATCGTTGAGGACTCACCCGGGTTTTCCGATCTCATCGACCCCTTGCGCGCAATGGATTTTGCCGCTGAACACGCGAATCAGACCGTGCAGACTGCTGCTTATGAGAAACAAAACGAGCAGCACCCCATCGACCTTGCGCTCGCTCGTGGAGCACGGCTGTTGACAGCAGATTTCCGAGCAGGCGACGTGGTGTTCTTCAGCATGTTCACCCTGCACGGCTCGCTCGACAACAAGTCGCCAGTGCAACGCGTCCGCCTCTCATGCGACGTCCGTTGGCAACCCTTCAGCGAAAACAGCGCCGACCCGCGATACTTTGGCGCTAACCCAACCGGCTCCAAGGGCGGCGGTTACGCCGACATGCGCGGAGCCAAGCCGCTGGTTGCAAACAGCGAGACAACTTGATTCTCCTTTTCGTTTTCAAAGTGTTTTCTTGCGATGGAATGGACTCAGCTGGAAGATAAGCCGTATGCATTACGTTTTATTGTTCGTGATTGCTTTGGTTGCACAAACCACAGTTGCAGCCAAGAGGCCCAATGTGTTGTTCATCGCTATTGATGACCTTGCGCCGGCGTTGCGATGCTATGGCAATCTGATCGCCAAGACGCCGCACATTGATCGGCTGGCGGCGACCGGTGTGCGTTTTGATCGGGCGTACAATCAGCTGCCGCTGTGCAATCCCACCCGGGCCAGTGTGATGACTGGGCTGCGGCCGGACACTATAAAAGTCTATGACCTCGATCGCCATTTTCGTGACGAGGTGCCCAAGGCG
>PBPF01000079.1 GCA_002724615.1 Verrucomicrobiales bacterium
CGGCGCAGGTGGAGTTCGCCATCAATGAGCTCGTGGCCGATGACGTCGCTGGCCATCGCGCCACCAAGCAGACCAGCGGCACGGCCCACAACGTCCTTCGCCCACGTGGTGGCGGTGGCGACGATCAGTTCGATGTTTTGAGCGCGGGCAACCTCGACGATGACGTGTGCCAAGCGATCCGCCACTGGCGCGGCAAGGGCGGGATGATCGGCGGCTAACACGGGGGCGAACTTGGAGGCCTCAGTGGTCATGGCGTTGAGGTTTTCGCCGAGCACAAGGGCGGCAATGTCCTCGGATGCCTCGCGGGCAAAACCGACGGCCGCACCACTTCCTGAACGCAGGGCGGCACCGTCGTGTTCCATAATCACGAGCGTTTTCAATTCACTACCTCCGTCTCGCGCAATTTCTCCAACAGCTCGGTTGCCGAGTTCACTTTCACACAGTTGCGTTGGCTGTTGATGAGTTCCATGTCGAGGAGGCGTACACGCGGCTCGAGCGTGATGCCCAACTCGGCGGCGGTGGTGTGATCGATGGTCTTTTTCTTTGCTTTTAAAATGCTCGGCAACGAGGCGTAACGCGGTTCGTTCAATCGCAAATCGGCAGTGACCACCGCGGGCAAGGTGGTGCGGATGACCTCAATGCCGAGGTCGGTTTCGCGATGCACGCGCAGGCCGTTGTCCACAAACTCGATTTCCGAGGCGAAGGTAGCTTGCGGCCAGCCGAGTTGGGCAGCGAGGAATTGGCCGGTTTGATTTGCATCATCATCGACAGCTTGTTTGCCCATGAGCACGAGGCCGGGTGATTCGCGCTCAATAACAGCGACGAGCAGGCGGGCGACGTTCCACGGATCGAGCGGGCCGTTGTGCTCAATGAGCAGCGCGCGGTCGGCCCCCATCGCGAGGGCCGTGCGAAGGTCAGCCTCGCCCTCGGCAGGGGCGATGCTCACGGCGATGATTTCGGCATCGGGCTGTGCAGTCTCGCGGATGCGCAAGGCCTCCTCAACGGCGATGGCGTCGAAGGGGTTGAGAATGTACGTGAGCGCGGCCGCATCGATGTCAGTGCCATCGGCATTAAGCCGCAGCTTTTGATCAGGGTCAGGGACGCGCTTGCAGGGGACGAGTATCTTCATGCGGTTTTCTTTGCGGNGGCGGTTTTGCCTTCCACGCGACCGTAGTANCTGCCCTGCATATTGAAACAGCGCTGCTTGATCTCNGCGCGGTCCTGAAAGCCGGGCACTTCCCAGTAGCGGTCGGCCTCAATGGAGGCNATGTCNTAGCTCGATTGNCCGTCGAGAATCAGNTCGCTCATGATGACGCCGATGNCGGGGCTTTGCACNATGCCGTGACCGGAAAAACCGGTGCAGTAATAAAGGCCCTCGTGATCGGGCAGTTGGCCGCAGAAAGGCAGGCCGTCGGGCGTGAAGGTCATGATACCGGTGGTCACATGCATCGGCGTGCGCTCGTTGATCCACGGGAAGCGCTGCTGCGCCTGATGAATGAGCATCGCGAGGTGGATGTCGTCGCGTCGCGCCTTCATGGTGGACATATCGAAGTCTGGCGGCAGCGATTCCATGTCGTACTCCGCGCAGTCCTCGCCATAGATGCCCACCAGCAAGCCGCCGTTTTCCGCCCGGCCATAAATGCGATGGTGGCGATTGCGAAAGCCGGGGCTGAGGCGGTCAACGGGATGATCGGGGTCCGGNTGGGTGGTCAAATAAACATGCCCGAGCGCNGCCGTCGGCAGGGTGGTGTCGGTGAGTCCGGCGACAAGGTACGACCACGGNCCGGCGGCNTTGACGATNATGGGCGCGTGAAATTCGCCCTTGGGCGTTTGTACTCCGCGCGCCTTGGTGCCGTCGAGCAACACGCCGGTGACGGGGCATTGCGTCTCGTAACGCACGCCCAGCTCGCGGCCGATTTTNTGGAACGCGCTCGCCANTTCCGCCGGTTGCAGGTGGCCGTCGCTGGGGCACCANCAGGCAGTCGTGAGGTCGTCGGTGCGCATGTACGGCATCTTCTTGGCCAGCTCGTCGATGGGCATTTCACTGATGTCGAAATCAATCGACTGNCCCATCTCGACAAGGTCAACAATCTCCTGCGCGCGCTCGGGCGTCTCGGCCACGCGCACGGAGCCGGTCTGCACGTAAATCTCCACCCCGGCGCGTTCCTCCAGCTCCTTCACAATTTCCACGCCGTCCATAAGCATGCGCGTGTGCTCAACGGTGCCGCGCAGTTGGCCNAGCAATCCCGCCGCGCGTCCGGTGGATCCGTTGCCTATCTGCTCACGCTCCAGCACCGTGACCGACGCGTCGCGTTTGGCCAACTGCATCGCGGTGGACAAGCCAGCCACTCCGCCCCCGATAATGATGATGTCTGATGTGTTCAATTTTTGCCAACCCCATGGGAGCGCATGCCTCGGCTTCCATAATAGGTATATTCATCGATGCAAAGGCTTCCACAAAGGCTAGGACGGGAGCCCGACTGCCATGATCCACCATTGTGCCGGCCCAATCAAAAAACGATCAGTTNAATGTCTTGTCTCATGGTTTAGCCTATTTAGGGTCATGAAGGAGTTATTTCGCAGGAGATTGCCGGCTGAAATATCGCCATGCTACAATGAGTAAAATCAGGCAAACGAATGTTACCACATAACTTGCTTCAATAAAGAAATCCTTGTAGCTCAAATTTTTTGCCCCAAAATTTTTNTATAATAAGATTCCCACGCTACCAAGATAACCTACTGCATCTGCAAGATACATCAGGTAGCCGATGTTGCTTTTGTCTTTAAATGTGGCAATCAGCCGCTCAAACAGGGTGGTATGAAATATAANATATNGAATGTAAAAACCCAGCCCTCCTAGCACCATCCATGTGAACCCTGAGATTGCACCACCTTGGAACACCAAAGTCGCAACCCCCACTATGACCAAGCCAACCCCAATAGTGGCCAACGCAGAAAAAAGTGCAACGCGGTTATTCCTAATCAACATTGTGGCGCCACATACCGCAGTAACCACGATAGCAATTAAGATTTCTGATTTCGCATAAATCTCCGGCTTACCATCAGGCGCTATGGACTTCCATATCTCCACGCCAAAACCATCACGGAAATCCCGTAAAACAGTTAGAAAGATATATATCAACAATAAACATGAGAGGCCTAAAGCATGGCGCTTGAAGAAAGCCCATCGGTCGACGCTGGTCATGGGGGCACGCACGCTGCGTTTCTCAACATCCTCTGCAGTAGGAACGGGAATTTGATTGAGCATCGCCACGAAAAAAAGAAGCGGCCCAAGAAAGATTGCTCCAGCGATAAATGGCATCCAAAATTCGTCAACACCATGAACTTCAATTAACCAGCGACCGACTGATTTCATCACGCCAGAAGCAACGATAAAGCTGGCACACAAGCCAGCCGTCAGGGCCTCAGAAAAGCGTCGGCCTTCAAGAAAACTCATTACCAATCCAAAAACCATCCCTAAAGGAAGCCCATTAATAAAAAGAATCGTGAAATTATAGGGGCGTGGCACCAGAGCAAACGCAAGAAGCGCCACCTCTGCCAAGATTACAAGAACCACGATGCCGATCGCTCGACGTGCAGCGGTCATCTCGGAAATAACTTTGATTCCGATGAATTTTGAAAATGTGTAGCCAAGAGTCTGTGCGATTAGCAGGATGATTTTGTAGTCAACGCCCAACCATTCCAGATCCTTGAATTCCGCGGCATTAAACGGTTTTCGGAAAGCGTACATGCAGAAGTAGGTGCAAAACGCAGCGACAATACAATATGCCGCAAATACGGTAGGTGAAGCCTGTGCCAGCCAGCGCTTAATCATTGCCGGATTGTCCTAGGCTGTAAGTTACACTTTCCAAGGCATAGTAGTTGGCACACACATGTCGGCACTCTTCACGGAGCCATTCAGGATCATGGCCCTTGAATCGAGGTGGGGCAAAAATGGAAATATCCTCGCCTGGATCGCCATCTATTATCCAATTAGCTAACCACCGACCAATGGCGCCGGATCCGGCGATGCCCATACCCCCACAACCTGTCGCTACCCATTGACCTCGAATGCACGGTGTAGGGCCAACAACGTATCCGGCATCTGGCGTACAAGTGATCATTCCCTGACGGTATTGGGCGATTTCTAGTTCTTCAAGAATTGGAAAAATTGGAGCAAGGCGGCGACGAGCTTCATCAACCAGATCTTTTTCGGGCGCGATGTCAGCCGTGGAAAATCCTGCCGCAAGAGCACGCGGATCAATGGGAAGTGGATCCGGATCAAACATGCCAAAAAGATATCCGCCATTCTCGGGACGCAAGTAGCAACTCTGGTCGGGAATCCGAACGACCGGATGGTGTTCAGGTAGTTCGGAATCCCGCACAGTCCGGGCTTGTTGCAATCTTATAGGCTGAATAGGAAACGTGATCCCAGCCATCGAAGCAATACGTCCTGCCCAAGGCCCAGCTGTAACAACAAGGCAATTGGTTTGAATTGTGCCCTGTGTGGTTTCTACATGATCGACCGCACTGTCTATTAACCCCAAATCTGTCATTTCCGTTTCCAGGCAAATCTTTACACCTAAATCGATAACTGCTCTTCCCAGAGCTATGGCAGCAGAGTGGGCATTCACGTAACCATCATCAGGAACATAAAGGGCACCCTTAATAGCTTCTGCGTCAATTGCAGGGCACAACTTTTCCACGAGCATTCCATCGGCGAGTTCAGCCGCAATTCCCAAGGCACAGGCATGATCAATCTGCGCTTCAAAAGATGTCACGCGTTCATCACATTGAGCCAAATGTAAACTGCCAGTTCTATTTAACTCAGGATCATACCCGGTAACTTCCTTTAGATTAGATAGCAGTTCCAAAGTGTAACGAACGGCATTGGCCATCAGAGGATGGCTGCGCAATTGCCCAATTTGCCCGGCAGCTTGACGGGTTGTTTCAGAAGCCACCGCCGTGTTGCGTTCGAGAACAATGATTGATCTGCTCGTTCCAGCCTTTGCCAAATGGTAGGCCGTGCTTAGCCCCCAGATGCCGGCGCCAACAATAACAATGTCCGCTTGACGCTTCATCGCCGGGGAATCGCTAACTTCATCTCCTTTACCGCCTCACCAATGGCAACCATCAACAGTCTAGTATCTTCAGGGAAAAGATGACCGATGTGACCGATGCGAAAGCAATTTGCCTGCGTCACTTTGCCGGGGTAGATGACGTAACCCTTGTCGTTGAGGCGATTATAAAAGTCGTCGAAATCAAAATCATCCGTGGGGTAAAGGAACGATGTGATGATGTGGCCCTGCAAATCCTCCGGCACGTATTCAGTGAAGCCCATCGCCCGCATGCCCGCCACNCAGGNGTCGTGATTGGCTCGATACCGCGCGGCCCGGGCGGNAATGCCGCCTTCGTCGNNCAGCTCGCNCANNGCNTGNGCNAANGCNAGNANNGTGTGNGTNGGCGGCGTGAAGCGAAATTGGCCATTNCCCTCCAAGCCGCGCCATTGNGCGGTGAGNTCGAGGCTGATGGTGCGNGCNANGCCNTCGGTGGNNTCGAGCAGCTCGCGTTTGCACANNGCGAAGCCNAANCCGGGNACACCNTGCACGCATTTGTTNGCNCTCGANACAAGGCAGTCGAGNTGGCTGCNGGCGAAGTCAAATTCGACGCCACCGAAGGCACTCATTGAATCAACGAAATNAACGCAGCCGTGCGACTTCGCCAGTGCGCCAATCTCGGCGATGGGGTTCATAATGCCCGAGGTGGTCTCGCAATGTACCAGCGCGACGTGCGTGAAACCGCCGCCTTCGAGCGCGGCACTGTCAGCGTCGAGGTTGGGCAATTCATTTTCGGACAACGAATCGCCTCAGCGGCGATGTTGTGCCGCTCAAGAATTTTCAAAATGCGTTCGCCGTACGCGCCGTTGATGATGACCAGCCATTTGCCGTCCGGCGGCGTGATGGACGAGAGCACCGACTCAATCGCAAACGTGCCGCTGCCCTGCATCAGTACCGCCTCCCAGCCATCGGTCTGTGAAACGCTGGCCAACTGCAGCAGTTTGTTGCGCAGGTCGCGAATGACGCTGATGAACTCCGTGTCGCGCGAGCCGAGGTCGCGGCTCATCGCGGCCTTCACCGTGGAACTGGTGGTCAACGGGCCCGGAGTGAAGAGAGGTTTGTCCTTGGAATCTACCATGGCAGCGAAAAGGTTTTCACGTTGGTCATGTATTTGATGGCCTCGATGACGCCTTCCTTGATGCCAAGACCAGAATCCTTCACACCGCCAAAGGGCGAACTCTCGATGCGATAACCGGGCACGGCATTGATGTTCACCGTGCCGGTGCGAATGCCCTTCACGCACGCCAGCGCGGCCTCCATGTTGTTGGTCACCACGCCTGATGAAAGCCCGAAATCCGTGCCATTGGCCAGCGCAATGGCGTCGTCCAAATCGCGCACCGGCAGGATGGGCGCCAGCGGCCCGAAGGATTCCTCCACAACCATCTCCGCATCGCGCGGCACATCTGCGATGACAGTCGGTTCCAGTTGCGCGCCATTGCGATTGCCCCCCGCCAACACCCGTGCGCCGGAGGTCACGGCCTTTTCCACGCGCGACTCCAGCAGCGTAGCGGCGGCTTCATCAATGACTGTGCCAACGCGAGTAGCCTCATCGGCAGGATCGCCACAGGGATACTCTGCCACCTTTGCCACAAAGGCTTCAGTGAATTGCCCCAAGATAGCCTCGTGAATGAGCAGTCGCTTCACCGCCGTGCAACGTTGGCCGGAGTTGCGGAAGCAACCCTCGGCGGCGAGCTTCACGGCGAGGTCGAGATCGGCGTCATCGAGCACGATGAGCGGCGAGTTGCCGCCCAGCTCGAGGCAAAGTTTTTTGTATCCTGCCGTGCGCGAGATGCTTTTGCCGATGGCCACGCTGCCGGTGAAGCTGACCAACTCCACGCGGTCATCGGCAATGAGCGACGAAACAACCGTGTCCACCGGCCCTACAATCGTGCTCAACATTTCCGGCGGCATCCCTGCTTCGTAAAGCAATTCAGTGAAGCGGATGGCCGTGAGCGGCGTTTTCTCCGACGGCTTNAGGATGACCGGCGCTCCCGCCGCGATAGCCGGCGAAAGCTTGTGCGCCACTTGATTAAGCGGATGATTGAACGGCGTGATAGCCGCCACGAGTTTCAGCGGCTCGCGCAGCGTGAAGATTTTTCGCTCCTGCCCCTGCGGCGAAATGTCGCACGAGAAAATCTGCCCGTCATCCTTCAACGCTTCCATCGCCGCGAATTGCAGCACGTCCTGCGACCGACCTACCTCGTAATGCGTCTCGCGCATGCACAGACCCGACTCGCTGCGGATGAGCTGTGCGAATTCCTCTGCGCGTTCACTGAGCAACGCCCGCGCCTTGGTTAAAATCTCATGCCGCGCCCAGCGCGAAAGTTCCACCGGCTTGGTCGCTGCCAACGCATGCTCCAGTCCGGCGCCATCGACCTGCCGCACTCGCCCCGTCACCTCGCCGTTATACGGATAAATCACATCGAGCAATTCGTCACCCGCCGCCTCGCCCGCAATGCAGCTGGGCAGTTCCAGAATTTTATTCGGTTCAGTCATGAATCAATTCCATTGCACACAAAATCAAACACATCAAAATTACGCGGGTCATCCGCCGCCTTGGCTTCGTACTCCACATTCAGCGGACCCGAAAAAATAAACGGCACCATCGCCTCAAAACGTCCGCCGTGCGAACGCAACGGACGGTCCAGCTTCGAAAGATCATGATACTCCGGACTCCGGCCCACGACGGTGTCGGCGGCACTCATCACGATAAGGTCGCCAATGCGGTCGGCAGGCAGCTGCAACGTCTCGGCGGCTTCGGCTTTGGTGAGCACTTCCGTGATGCCATCGAGCCCGCGCAGCCATTCGGCAATTTCATTGGCATCGCTGCCCTCGGCGAGATGCACCGTGACGTACGAGCCCAATGCGCCGTGATGCACAACGTACGGGTCGGTGATGGGGCAAATGACATTGTGCCCGCCGCCGAATTGTTCGCGCAGTTCATCCTCCACATAAATCACACGCGGCGAACCGTCGGCGTGGCACTTGGCGTTCATGCCGTGGTCAGCAGTGATTCCTAGCCGACAGCCGAGGTCAGCCAGCCGCCCCAGTTGCTCATCCAGCGCGGCGTAAAACTCCAGCGCCCCTTCCTCCTCCGGCGCGAACTTGTGCTGAATGTAATCCGTCAGCGACAGGTACAGGAAATCCGCGCGCCCCGCCTCCACCAACGCCGCGCCCGCGCGCAGCACGTACACGCTCGCATCGCCGCTGTAAATCTCCGGTGTCGCTCCCGCCAACGCCTCCACGTCGCCAATGCCGTGCGTTGCCTCTTTCGCCTCCGCAGCTTTCTCCGACGAAAACGCCATGCCCGTCACGCCTTCGTCGAAGAGTCCCGGTGAAAGCAAATCGCGCAACTTTTCCTTCGCCGTCACCATCGCCACCTTGTGCCCCGCACGCGCAGCGGCGGCAAGGATGGTATCGCAGCGCAGGAAATCCGAGCTGTTCATCATCACCTCCTCGCCCGTGTCCGGATCCAAAAAGAAATTGCCGCTCAACCCCGTCACCACCGGCGGCTGCCCCGTGACGATGGCGGCGTTGTTCACGTTCGTAAACGACGGCAACGCCCCACGCGCCATCCCGCGCCAGCCGCCCGCCAGAATCCCCGCCAACTGCGGCATGCGCCCCTGCTCCAAAGCCACGTTGAGGTAGGCATCCTCGCATCCATCCACGCACACCACCGCCATCGGCCCCGACGCCAACCGGTAGCTGCGGTCGTTCACTGCAAACTCCGCCATGGCAACCCAAGATGCCTTTCCGCCTCCAAACCGACAATGAGCATTTGCGCAATTAAATTGATGTTTTGCGCAACGCTTTGTTTACTGATCAGTGGTGGCGGCTAATCGACAAACACGGCGGGTAGCGTTGCTGGTGCAGACGACGAGCGAGTGGCATCGGCAGTTGCTGCGGGGCGTGGCGGATTACGCGCGCGAGTACGGCCCGTGGGATTTCCACATCGAGCCGCGTGGATTGCTGGAGACCATGCACTTGCCGCGCGGTTGGCGGGGAGACGGTGTCATCCTGCGACTGGTCGACCGTGCGCAGGAACGTGCCCTGCGCCGCCGCGGATTGCCGGCCGTAAATGTCTCCTGGCAGGGCACCCACAGTCGCGCCATCCCGCGAGTGTCCTCCGACGAATCTGCCTGCGCCCGGCTCGCAGCAAGTCATTTCGTGGAAAAAGGCTTTCGGTCCTTTGCCTACGTGGGGCCGGTGGGCCAGCCGCAGTATGCCGACGTGCTCGGCGCGGAATTCGCCGTCGCCACACGCACTGGAGAATTTGAATGCGCGGCGTTTGCCGGGGAACCCAATGTGCCACTGCATCAGCAACGCCAGAGGCTGGTTGATTGGTTGCGCAAGTTGCGGCATCCCTCCGCGTTGTTGGTTTGGAATGGCGTGGTGGGCCGGGAAGTCATTGCCGCATGCAATGCAAGCGGGCTTCCAGTACCGGATGCTTTCGCGGTGCTGTGCGCGGAACACGACTCGGTGATGAATTCCCTCGCTCCCGTGCCGTTGTCGAACATTGACCAGTCACCCCTGCGCGTCGGTCGCGAGGCGGCAGCGTTGCTGGATCGCATGATGTCCGGTCGGCGCGCGCCTGCGCGTCCCATACATGTCCCGCCCGTGGGCGTGGTGCAGCGGCAATCCACCGACACTGCCGCAGTGGACGACCCATTGGTCGCGCGCGCCTTGCGTCACATTCGCGACCATGCCCACGAAGCGCTGAAGGTGAGCGACCTCCAACATGCGCTGTTCATTTCACGCCGTTCGCTGGAGCACCGTTTCGCCAATGCGCTCGGCCGTACGCCCGCTGCTGAGATTCGCCGCGCCCGACTGGAAAAAGTCCGTCGCCTGCTCATCGAGACCGACCTTCCCTTGTCCGCCATCGCCGAACGCACTGGTCATCCACATGTGGAAGTGATGGTGCGGGCCTTCCAACGCCAGTACGGTTTGCCGCCGGGGCGGTTTCGCCGGGAGCGGTGAG
>PBPF01000080.1 GCA_002724615.1 Verrucomicrobiales bacterium
ACCAGCCGCCAGTGTCGAATTGAGAAACGTCGCCGGCACACCGGCCGACTGCAGCGCATCCACCTGGTCCTTCATCAACGCGATGAGGGGCGACACCACCACCGTCAAGCCATCCCGCGCCAAGGCCGGCAACTGGTAACAGAGCGACTTACCGCCGCCGGTGGGCATTAAAACGAAGCTGTCGCGGCCATCGAGCGCGGCATGAATTACCTCCTCCTGAAGCGCCCGGAATGACTCATATCCAAAGTACTGCTTGAGCAACCCCGCAAGATCGGGCGTGGTCGCGCTGGAATCAATCAGAGCCATGCAGGGTTAAACGAATGATGCCGCAACCGTACTGACGCGCAAGCCTTTCGTCAGGGCTAGCCAGCGTCACGCCTTTAAGGTGCGAAAAGGAAACTCTAGCTCCGCATCTGGACTGCGTTCCGGCGACCGAATGTGACGCTTGCCCAGCGCACTTGCCTGCGGCACACTGCGGCCGCTCCCGAAAATGAAAGAGTATCAGAATTATATCGATGGACAATGGACGCCCGCGGATTCGGGCGACACGTTTGTGAACAGCAATCCCGCAGACACACGCGAGGAAGTAGCTGAGTACGCCAAGGGCGGCAAGGCCGACGCACAGGCGGCGATTGCCGCAGCAGGGGCTGCCTTCCCCGAATGGCGGGCAACGACTGCGCCCGCACGCGGTAAGATTTTAAGTGCGGTGGCGAACATTATCGCCGGCCGACAGGCTGAGCTGGCCGAACTCCTTTGCCGTGAGGAAGGCAAAACCAAGGTGGAGTCGGGCATGGAGGTTGGCCGCACAGTCGACATCTTCCGTTTCATGGCAGGCCTCTCCTATACCATTGGCGGTTCGGTAGTGCCGCATGATCTGCCTAACAACATGCTTTTCACCAAGCGTGAACCATTGGGTGTAGTGGCGCTGATCACGCCGTGGAATTTTCCAATTGCGCTCCCTGCGTGGAAACTCGCGCCGGCCTTGGTAAGCGGCAACACCGTGGTGATGAAACCCGCATCGATGGCCCCGGCGTTGACCCTGGAAATTGCCAAGGCTTTTGAGGAAGCAGGCTTACCCAAGGGTGTCCTCAACGTGGTCGTTGGCAGCGGCAAGGAAGTAGGGGATGAACTCGCCACCAATCCAACAGTCAAGGCGCTCTCTTTCACCGGCTCGCACGAGGTGGGCCAGGGTATCTACCAGCAGCTTGCCCCCCGCATGGCGCGCGCGCAGATGGAGATGGGTGGCAAAAATCCAACTATCGTACTGGCCGATGCAGACCTTGATTACGCCGCCAAGCTGGTCGCCATGGCCGGTTACATGATGACTGGTCAAGTCTGCACGGCGACGAGCCGCGCGATTGTTGATGAAAAAGTGGCCGACGAATTCACTGAGAAACTTGTGGCCGAGGCCAAGGCGCGCAACGTGGGCAACGGAATGCAGGATGGTGTCACCATGGGCCCGGCAGTTTGTGCGAGTGAGTTAGAAGGAAACCTGAACTACGTGAAGATTGCCCAGGAAGAAGGCGCAGAATTATGTTGGGGTGGAGAGCAACTTGGTGAAGGCGACTTGGAGCATGGACACTTCATGAGCCCGGCAGTAATTGGCAATGTGAAGAACGACATGCGCATTGCACAGGAGGAAGTCTTTGGCCCGGTGGTTGGCGTGGTAAAAAGCAGTGGCTTTGATGAATCCATTGCACTTGCCAATGACGTGGAATATGGCTTGAGCGCATCGATCATCACCCGCGACATCAACAAAGCCATGCGTTACACGGACCAGATAGAGGCAGGTGTGGTGAAGATCAACCAGATCTCAACCGGCCTTGCCCTGCAGGTGCCTTTCGGTGGCGTGAAACATTCCAGCAGCAACAACTTCAAGGAACAGGGCCAAACTGCGATCGATTTCTACACGCAGGTGAAGTCTGTGTATCTGGATTACTCCGCTTAAATGAAGCTCTGCCGGTTTAAGAACGCTGAGGGCGAAGTGCGCGTTGGTTTGGCGATCGACGAAAGCACCATTGCCGACCTCTCGGCAGGAGGCGTGGAATCCATTACGGAAATTCTTGAGGACGCCGATGGCTTGGCGCGGGTAGAGGGTTTGAGTGATTTGCCGACGATATCGCTGGCGGAAGTAGAGCTACTCTCCCCAGTGGAGAAGCAGGAGGTCTGGGCGGCGGGTGTTACGTACCTACGCAGCAAGAAGGCGCGTATGGAGGAAAGTGACTTTAGNGCCAACGCGTACGACAAGGTCTATGAAGCAGGCCGNCCGGAGATTTTTTTTAAATCATTGCCGAACAAAGTTGTTGGGCCGGGANAGGCGGTGGGCATTCGTGAAGATTCAAAGTGGAATGTACCGGAACCGGAGTTGACGCTTATGGTGAACTCACGCAAGGAACTCGTGGGCTACACCATCGGTAACGACATGAGTTCCCGTGACATCGAAGGAGAAAATCTACTCTACCTGCCGCAAGCCAAGGTCTATGACCGTTCGTGTGCGGTAGGGCCGTGGGTTGTTCTGGGCTTGAGCGAAGCAGAGGTACGCAAATGGACGATTGGAGTGGAGATAGTGCGCGACGGTGAAACGATTTTCAGCGGCGAGACCTCTATCAACAATATCAAGCGCACCTTTGATGAACTGGTNGATTATCTCTGTCGTTCACAGACCTTTCCCCAAGGAGCCATGCTTCTTACTGGTACAGGCGTCGTGCCGGGCGATGAGTTCTCATTGGCCCCCAAGGATGTAATCCGCATTACCATCTCCGGCATTGGAACCTTGGATAATTTCGTAGAGTCGGTGTAACAGTTTTGGTTATTGCACGTCCTACCGGAAGCAGGCAGAGTCTGCCTCCACTAACCCCGAAGGAAAGGAACATATTAATGAAGAAACTATTAGTATTTGCATTTGCAGCGGCAATGACCCTTGGCACAGCCCAAGCTGATGATGAGAAAAAAGCTCCGCGTAAAGGTAGAGCTGGTGGCATCCNAGCCATGATCAAGCANCTTGACCTGACTGCCGACCAAAAGAAGGCACTGGCCACATTNAATAAGGAAAACAAGGAAAAGGTCGCANCAGCACGCAAGTTGGAAGGCAAAGAGCGCAGGGCAGCGATGAANAAACTCAATGAAGCGCGAAACGCGAAGCTCAAGGAAATTCTCACCGAGGAGCAGGCCAAGAAGCTCAAGGAACTGCAGGCCAAAGCTCAGGCAAACCGCAAAGATAAAAAGAAATAGTCCTACGACAAGCAACCTAAAGNCCGAACNAACATCTTATTATGAATAAAATCTGGATTCTAATATTGACTGCCGTGTTGAGTTTCAACGCTCAGGCCGCAGACAAGAAAGGCGAGAAGGCAAAAGGTAATCCCAACTACGCCAAGCTAATCGCTGAACTCAAGCTGACTGCGGAACAAAAGCCAAAATTCCAAGCCCTCCAAAAGGAGCAAAAGGCATTCATGGCCAAGCAGAAGAAGCGTTCTGCTGCAGAAAAGAAAGAAGCAGGACGGCCCTTCTATAAGGCACGTAATGCGAAGCTTAAGGAGCTGTTCACTGAAGAGCAAATGGCCACTTGGAAGGCGTATCAGGCCAAGCAGCGGGCTGCCAGAGAGAAAAAGGCAAAGGAGAAAAAGTAAGCCCTTTTCAAAGTCAATTCACAAAGCGGCCTTTCCGAGGTCGCTTTTTTTGTGACTGGACCTGATGACCAGTCGCCATTTGTGGCGATAAGTACAGCGAGGTCAGCGCTTGCCGAATGCCTTATCAAGCTTGCTGGGTTCCTTGAAGGATTCCACGGTACCATCTGGCAGGAAGCGAATCCATTCGGCNAGCCTGCCTTGGCGGTATTTGCTCTCGTGCTTAACGCTACCATCCTCGTTCCAGCCGGTCCACGTGCCGGCACGCTCACCCTTGATGTAATGACCTTCCAGTTCTCGGGGGCCGCTGGGATAGTAATATGTGCANAGGCCATTGCGTATACCCAGACTGTAGTGCATCTCTTCGCGCAAGTTGCCTTCCTCATCCCAGCGCATGAAGAGGCCATCCTTCAGGTTGCGAACGACCGCGTACTTAAGCCGGGGCAACCCAGAAGGNTGGAAGTGGGAAACAGTTCGGTGCTCGGATTTACGAGTGACGATCTCGTCGCCTCCCAATTCCTCTTCTGGGATGGATTCATCGAGATCGNCAGCATCCTGTTCCTCAAGCTTTGTTAAGCGCTGCCGATTTCGTTCCAGTTCTCGTACTAGCTTAGCCAAGGCGCGTTCGTGCTGGGTCTGGGCCTCGGCCAATTCGCGCTCAAGTTTGCGGCTTGCATCCCGCAGGCGGCGTTCCAATTGGAGGGTCTTGTTCTTGTAGTTGAGCTGAATCTTTCGCTCGGCTGCCTCGTGCTCCTTGGCGAGTGCATCGAGTTGCGGCTGGCACCCGNCTCGCTCCAGTTGTTGGATTTGCTGTTGGAGAGTATTGATGTCCTCCTCACACTTGCGCTTGGCAGCATCCAGGCGTTTTCGGCGCTCCTCGCGCCTCCGTCGTAGTTCCTTCTCACGGCGACGGAGNCCCAGCAAGTCCTCATGGCTTACGCGTTCAGGCCAGACAGCGGGGTCCATGCCATAGATTTCCCTGAGCCAATCGTAGATTTCACGTTCGGCAACATACAGCTGGCGGGAGACCTCGAAAAACGCCTCGCTGGCGCAGGTGATGAACTCAGCAATATCGGAGGCGCCATATTCGCGGATAACAGGATCCTTGAAACGGGATTTGCGGTTCCACAAATCCACCAGCCGCCGATATTGTTCATCGGCGAACTGCTTCCATTCACGGCTCCTTTCAGTGCTGCCAAGGTCCAAGTCCGACTCCGCCTGCACATCATTGGAGAAATCGATCACGTGCACGTATTCATGGATGACAATGTTGTAATTGTCCTCGCCGTCCTCCATTCCGTGCTGCGCCCAGTACCATCCCAAACGCACGGTGGAGGGGCCCGCGTCCCCAGCCACACTGCTATCCTTGCCTACGGTAGACAGATTCCTTGGAGTGATAATGACTTTACGGTGATACCGGTAATCCTTTTTGGACCGACGGACAATCAAGAGGCAAGCCTCGGCGGCCACGCACACTTTCATCTCAATGTTCACCTTAATGTCCCCGGCACTCTCGAATTTCACCTTGTCGAGAAACCACGGGATCAGTGCCTCCAGATCGCGGGTTAGGCCCTCAGGCAAGCGGCGGTAGATGGCCACGTTGCGCTCAAGCATGTCACGCCAGCTTTTTTTGAAGCCCTTCGGCAGAGGTTCGTTGGCGTCCATAAAGGCCATGGCTCAATTATTGAGCTGGGCACGAATTTGGCAACATTATGCGGCGAAAAAGGATGCTATCACGGCCTGCGGGGTGGCCACTCTTTTCACGAGGGTAACACATTTTTGGCTGGCCCGTCTGACGGGAAAGTGGGTAGAGTGCCCACTCACAACAACCCCCCAACACAAGGGAATTATTAGAATGAAACAAATCAAATGGTTGATGGCTGGCGCGCTGGCGCTGGCGTTGAGCGGCCCCGCAATGGCCGACGACAAGGACGACAAGAAACCCGCCGCCAAAGGCAATCGCACAAATATAATCAAGGAGNTGGGCCTGACAAAGGAACAGCGCCAAAAATTGGCTGGGACCAACAAGGAAATACGCGAGAAAGTTGGCGAAATCCGCAAGAACAACGACTTGGACAAGAAGGCCAAGGCAGCCAAAATCCGGGAAATCAACAAAACCCGCGTTGANGCAATCAAGAAGGTACTGAATGAGGAGCAACTCAAGAAGTACGAAGAAATCCTCGCCAAACGCAAGACGGGCGGCAAAAAGAACAAAGACAAGTAGTTTCCAAGCTGGGCCGGGGCGACGCNTGTCGCCCCGGTTCTTTTGCTTGAATCAAGTCCTGCAATTTATCACCTGAAACCCGGGTCAAACAAAAAACCAAAATGAAAAAAAATACATTACTAATGGCCTTTCTGGCCGGCGCATTGGTTGCACCGGAAATATTGGCCCAACAAAACCCCAATCGACCACAGCGTCAACCACGCCCAGGTCAGGCGCGAGATCGGGTTGGCCGGTTAGCTGAGCAACTCAAGCTAACAGAAAAACAGCGTGAACAATGGATTAAAGTCCAGCAGGAACAAGCTGAGAAACAACGCAAGATTTTCCAGGCGAGCGATGTGCCGATTGAAAAACGCCGGGAACAGTTCGCTGCTCTCCGTAAGGAAACACAGGAGAAGCAGGAAAAAATNCTTACCAAGGAGCAGTTGGCCAAGTTCCGCGAACTGAGAGGTGGTGGCGGCCAAGCACGCCCGGGGCAAGGCCCTGGTCGTCGCCCCGGTCAAGGGCCCGGTGAAGGCCGACCTGGCGGTGGCAGGCCGGGTGGTGGCTTTGGCCGTAATCCATACGCCCAACTCGACCTAACGGAAGAACAGCAACAGAAAATCCAAGCAATTCAACAAGCTCAAACTGCCGAGATGAGGAAGATGTTTGAGCAACTCCGTGATGGTGGTGGAGATCGCGAAGGAATGCGCGCCAAGTTCACGGAAATGCGTGAAAAATTCAGCAACCAGATGCAAGCGGTGTTGACCGACGCACAAAAGAAAAAGCTGGCGGAAATGCAAGAGCAGCGTGGTCAAGGCGGCAATCGCCCAGGCGGTGCAAGACCTGGCGGTGGCTTCGGGCGGAATCCTTTTTCCCAGCTGAATCTCACAGAAGAGCAGCAGAAAAAGATGCAAGCCATTCAGGAAGCCCAAACTGCGGACATGCGGAAAATGTTGGAAGAACTCCGCAATGGTGGCGGAGATCGCGAGGGATTGCGTGCCAAGTTCACGGAAATGCGTGAAAAATTTGACAAGCAACGCGAAGCAATTCTGACTGATGCTCAAAAGAAAAAGTACCAAGAACTGCTCCAGAATCGTCCACAGCGGCGACCCGGCCAGCGCCCCAGCCCTCCACGGCGGGATGACATCTAACTTTTTCTAAAAACTTATAGTAATCAATCAAGGCGGCCTTCGGGTCGCCTTTTTTCGTGAATAATTTCGGCTGGCTTGACGGATGAGGTTCAAGAAATGTTGCCACATGAAAAAGTGGGTTTTGTTTTCTTTTCTATCAGCCGGGATATTGGCCTTGCTGGGTGCACCTGATATCGGAAGGGCGTTCCATAAACTCTGGCTAGCAAGCCAAACGTTGGGGAAACCAAAACAGGCAAATGCATTTCGCGACCTTCATACGTGGCTGCCCGATCGCGGACTTCGTGGATTGTATGGCAACTTGCGTGGACATTTAAGTTATCAAGATCTGGAAAAACTTATCGAAATAAAAATCTTCCTTAAAGGCCCACACACGGACGGCAAACTGAACCTGACCTCAAACCAGTTTGGCCATTACAACCCGGCTTTCCCGAGATGGCTCAAGCAAAATGCTATCCCCGGCCGATCCAACCCAAAGCTACGGGCACTCTACCAGCCGATTTACGACCTGTCCTTCCGGCGCATGGCGCGCACATATTACTTGGCCCATCGACACCTGCACAGCGACCCAATGCGGCTCAAGAAAATCCACAATGACTACATCGGCCGCGTCAAAAACGAGGAGGCAACAGGGCAATTTTTGGGGGACGCATTTAGGGCTTTTGCCGACCAAATGGAAAACAATGGCTATGACTGGTACGAGGCAAACACCGCACCCGGTTTCTGGTTGCGCCGTTCCATCGACGGCACAGATAACGAATTTCATGCAGGTCTAGTGGCTCTTCTCGAAACCCATGACGCCGCTTTCCTAAAACAGCACCGTTGATGCTGTTGCCTAGTATTTCCTTGTAAATTCCGGGAAAACCCGTTTAGTTTTGAGGCAACTGAGTCCTCCCGCGCTTGGCAGCAGACTTGCTGCTCTTCACCGGGAGGATTTTTGCCATGAGCTTGGTTGAACTAAAATGCCCCTGCAAACACTGTGGTGAACGGATCGGATATCCCGTCGATATGTGCGGCAAGGACATCAAGTGCCCGCATTGTCAACAGATGACCACACTTGTGGTTCCGGAAGTCGCGGCCGATGTATTGCAAAAGGCCAAGGAAATTAATGCCAAGGCCATGCCTGCAGGTGGCGCTAAGGCTCCTCCGGCCGTAGATGATGCAGTTCGGCAGACCGTGAAGATTGACAAAAGTGCCCTTGTGACTGCAGGGGCACCAGTAGGCGCAAAGGCTGCACCGCCCCCCGGCCCCGGCCAAGCCGCTCCTCCTCCCGGCGGTGCTCCTCCTCCCGGCGGTGCTCCTCCTCCC
>PBPF01000081.1 GCA_002724615.1 Verrucomicrobiales bacterium
TTGCCCCCGCCAAGCACGTGGCCGACTACATGAGCGTGCACGTGTTTTTCAACGGCATCCGCGTCTTCCTTGCACCCTTCCTCGGCTTCTGGCTNCTCGGCTACGTNACCGCCTCCAGCCTCAGCCTCTTCAGCGCNGGCCTCATTATCGCCTCCAGCCTCGCACTTCTTTCCGACTATCCATCCGGNGAAAAAGCAAAGCGCGGCTCGGCGCTGACGGAGGAAGTGACGGATTAGNNCCTCAANATCGNCAACAGATGCTCTCGTGCTTGGGTGACGTTTTTGTATTCAGCAACATCNTCCGGCATGGTGGCGATGGCGCGATGAAGNCCAGCGGCAGCGGAAGGATACTCATTGATCTCCGCCAGTGAAATATTCACGATACGAATGCCGAACAGCAGCCCATTGGTTNTTGGCAGGCGAACGAGAATCTGGTCCTCGCTGCGCACCCAAGACTCTTCGGCGGTAAACGGCGGAACAAGCCGCGGGATATCGCGTGCGGGATGCTGATTGCGCTCGGGTGACCTACTCAGGCCCCAGTTGTTTCGCTCCCAAGCCGCGCCGGGCTTGATGGCAGCCAGAAATTTGTCAATCCGTNCGCCAAGATCTCGATTGAGCGTGGGCACCGGCGCGTGAATCTCGTGCACCGGCAACCCCATCTTGGTTTCCGGCGACCACGCCGAGGGAAAACACACCACCCCCGCACGCATGACAAACCGTCCTTCATCATTTTCATCCAGAAGGACAAAATCCGCCTCCCACGCCTCGCCCAACCCCTCCAAGCCATCAGGCCGCTCCCCGGTTGTTCCCCATTCGAGCGCCAANTCACACGCCTCCTCAATCATCGCANCCGCAGCAGGCTCACTTAAAAGGCAAACCNCNGGTGTCTNCNCAATCCAACGCCGCCGCTCGGCCAACAACTCCTCATGCTCATCAGTCGGCCCAAAAAACCGCGCCGCATCCCCCGCCCGCGCCCCAAAGCTAAACCGAAAATCCCGATCGGGAAACAAAGCCACCCATTCCGGTTGTTTCTTATCGGACATTGAATCAGTCCCACCAGTTGTGCCAGGCAGCTTTCAAGTCATCCCACCATTGCGGGGTATGTAGGATACGATAGAGACTGACATAATCATCGGTCCAAAGAGGCATCTCGGGATGATCATGTNTACTTGCCAAAAACTTGCTGGCTTCTTGAATTGCAAAGGTCTCTCCATCCACCTGAGCGAAATTTGCCGCGCCCATGGCAGCTTCAATCATCGCGCGTTCAGACTTGAGTTTCGAATTCTTCTTCAATTTCTCGAGTATCACATTGACGGATTCGCCATCCANCTTTTTGACATCGATGCCGGCGGTGTCCATCCAAGAGGCTAGTTTTTGTTTAAAATAAAACGGGTGTTCCAACGCAAGACGACGCGGCAACGGGTTGGCATTAAGGAACCCGGGNTGGACGAGCATAATCCAGTCAGTCCGCCAAAAGGCATGAAGCTGTTCGCTACCGAATGCGGCATATTCGCCTTCATCTTCAATCTGGATGGGGACGAGGCCAAAGTGGCGTGACAGGTCAAGCACGACACCCTCCAAGTTTAGGTGACGGTTGGAGACGTGGATCGCGATCACACCACTTCCCTTCATGTGCCGAAGATAAACTTCAATGGCCTCACGAGTCAGCAAGTGAGCTGGAATGGCATCGCTGCTGAAGGCGTCGAGCACAAGCAGATCGAACTTTTTGCTAGGNACGCGGTCATGCTGCAGCGAAAGACGGGCATCACCTAATACAACGCTGACCTCCGCGCCGCGCCGTTCGCAGTCCCGCAGATTCGTAAAATGCGTCTTGGCAACATCACTGACATCCGGATCGATGTCATAAAACCAAATTTGATCGCCCGCTTTGCCATAGGCAGCAATAGTACCTGCGCCNAGACCCACGACACCGATGGTGCGATTGGTCGCGGGAAGCCATTGCAGGGATTGACCAACCCCACTGCTGGGCCCGTAATAAGTAGTCTGCAATCGGGCCAAATTCGGATGCGTGTACTGCATACCGTGAGTAATGCGACCATTACGGATGCGGCGCTCGTGCAGATCTGTGTTCCACAATCGAATGGAAGAACCCTGCGCNGTAGCCACGCGGTCAAGGTTATGTGTGGCACCGGGCCAGCCGACACCATCCGCTGGCACAAAAACCGCAGCGCGGGCATCGCGGCCGACCTTCTTGTTAAAAAGAGTGCAGACTAGTCGCCCATCGGTATTGTCCCATATCTTCACGCCATCNGAACCAGCCGTGGCCAAGCGGCTGTCACGCGTGTCAAACGCGATATCCCGGACCTCCCCTCCATGACCAGCAAGTCGGTGCATCAAACGTCCATCGGTCGCCCGCCAGACGCAGGCCAATCCATCCTCCCCGGCAGAGGCAACCATGCTGCCATTTTGACCGAAGGCGACCTGATTCACGGCAGCCTCGTGGCCATCAGTTTCTGTAATCAACTCCCGTCGGTCAGTATTCCAAATCTTCACGCCGCCATCGCCACCGCCGGAAACCAGACGGCTGGACAACAGATCAAATGCCAATGAGTTAACCGCACCGTCATGGGCGGCAATCGTGGATGATGTCTTAAAGGATTCCAGTTCCAGCAGGTGAATTGTCCCATCGACAGCCCCAACGGCAATCCACTTGCCACCGGGGCTGCAGGCCACAGCGTGGATGGCGGTGTCGAAAGTACGCTTTCGTTTCTCACTGCCGCCGGCCAATTCCCACAGTCGTAAAGTGTTATTCGCACCGACAGAGGCCAACCATTGACCATCGGAACTGAAACTGAGGGCGCGAATGGCGGCCCCGTGCCCCTCCAACTTGTGCGTGGTCTCGCCCCGGTCAAAATTCCAAATGCGGATGAGGCCTTGATTGTCGCCGGATGCAAGTGAACGCAGGGGCAGGCTGCGTGCTAGTACACGGACATCGCCTTCATGGCCGTCCCACGGTTTAGAGGGGTACATTCCGTAGTCATAGATTTTTAATACGCCGTAAAAATTCCTGGTTTGCCGGATTATCTCCTTATCTAAATTGCTCGCGTGTTTAATTAGCACCACACCCATCACCACTACCAGCAGGCTCCAGGTCCAACCTGAGGGCAATACGAATCCACGCCATTTGCTGATGGCAAACCACACGAAGCCTTTTATCGTAAGCAGTAACAGTGCCACGGCAAACGCCCAAGGCGCGACCTCCAGTCCTAATCCGGGTATCCATAGCAGGGGCACAGCCAGCATAAGCGCCAGTAATCCGCCAACAAAAGCAGCTAGCGCCCGGAGTTTTTGTTGATGACGAATCCAAGTCTCAAGAATCAATGCGGATATCCAACTCAGGGCCATTGCGCCTAATAGCAACGCAACTGTTTCCAGCCATAACCCAGATGGCACGCCTTGGCGTGCGAGCACGGGATTTTCCGTGCCGATGTAACGGACCTCAAACCGGGCACTCAGGCCCCAATAAGCCGCGAGGAAGCAAAGTAACAGTGTAAAACGCAGATGCCATTTGCCAAAGGTCCACTGAACCTTGTTTAAGAAACAGACGACAAGCATCAGTGCTCCGCCGCCCCAAAGGGACACGTGGAATTCCCAATAGTCAGCAAAGATCAATGGGGCAACCAGCGCGACAAATAGACCGCCCAGCGCGCCACCGGCGGATATCATCAGGAAGTATTGCGTAAGTCGGATGGCGGGTGGACGCAAGCGGTAGAGTTCGCCGTGGCAAATCATGCAGCCGATGAAAAGAGCAGCATTGAAGATGACGACCTGCAGGATGATGTCGGCATTAGCGCCCTTGTGCAGTGCCCATATGACCGCAGCCCAGCTGAGCCAAAGTGCGCGTGAAAACCATGTGCGGGAATACCAGCGTGGACTGTCAAAACAGATGATGAACGACAGGAGATAAAGCGACAACGGAAGCACCCAAAGGAAAGGAATGATGGCGACGTCCTGCGTGATCTTGTTTGTGGCGGCCATGAGTTGGGCGGTACCACAGGCTGGCAGAAGGACCCACAAAGCCATAGTCCAGCGACTAATTGCTGGAGCTGGGGCTTCTTCTTCGTCGATTTCCTCAGGCTCCTTAACCTCACGCATGTTCCACGCAACCGCTCCGCAAACGATGGCGAAAACAACGAGGCCGAAGGACCAACTCCAAACCTGCGTGTTGCGAGTAGTGTACGGTTCAACGAGGAATGGGTATGTGATCAGCGCGAGCATGGAGCCGATGTTGGAAAGCGCATAGAGACGGTAGGGCGAACGGCCGGCAAATTTGCGGCTAAACCAGGACTGAATCAGCGGTCCGGTGGACGACAACACGAGGTAAGGCAGCCCAATGGTCGCGGCAAGCAGCACTAGAATTTGCCATGCGGGATTTCCGCCCGGCTCAGGCTGGAGAGCCTCGCTAGGCCGAATGGGCAAGAACAGAAGTGATGCTGCAAGCAAAACCATGTGGACGATGGCTTGTTTACGCATTGGCAGGCGCGTAAGCAGATGGGCGTAAGCGTAGCCCCCAAGCAACAGGCACTGGAAAAAAAGCAGGCAGGTGGTCCACACGCTTGGCGTGCCTCCAAACCACGGAAGAATGTATTTGCCGATCAACGGCTGCACCTGAAAAAGCAGGAAAGCGCCGGTGAAAATCGTCACGCCAAACGCAAGCATCTGTGCCCGCGAAACTTGGGAGGTGTCATTCATGGAAGGCGTTCGTAACCGACAGCACGGGCGGAAAATACAACGTGACTAAGGCAGGCAAAAGACTATTCGGGCGGCGGCCGCACTCCCTCCCAAGCCAATTGCAGTTCGAAGCGGATGGTTGGATGTTCGTCAGAGAAATCCGGTAAATGGCACGGCTCCATTTTGGAACGCGGGCTGGCTACGAAAAATACGTTACCCTGCCCTGAGGCATGCAGCCGGACGGACTCGATACCGAATACATCGATCAATTCACGGTGCAATTCGCGGGTGAGCATCCTGCGCTTGGCGGAGAATTCGCCGAATCGGTTTATCACAAGCGTGCCATCGGGCTGGAGACATTTCTGGAATCGTCGCAGAGCCTCAGGCTCGGTGAGATGAGGCGGGGAATCCTCGCCTTGGAAGGCGTCAAGCACGATCGTGTCATAACCGCCAGTCGAGTGGGTTAAATACTCCAAGCCATCACAAACCTCCATCGTGTTCATGGCCGCTGGATCGAAATCAAAATAGCCACGCGCCAGCTCAACCACCGCTGGATTGATCTCCACCACGTCCACCTCCGCGCCATCACCGGCAAGTTGTCTGGGCACGATGCCCGCGCCCAGACCGATGACCAGTGCCCGCTGAATTCTGGGCGTGTAAACACGGGCCAAACCAGTCAGACCACCGGTGAACACCGAAAGGCTCTGTTTTGTCTCCGGCGCATAGGTGTTTTGGATGAGGACTCCATCCATCAATCGACGCATTCGCAGGCCCGTTACATCGCGGCGTTCCACCACCAAGAGAATCCCATATGGCGATCGGGCGCGGTCCACCACTTCCCAACGCTGGTGGTCGAGGTCGATGGTGCGTCGAAACCAAGAGCTCATTGCAGCCGCTTTGCCAAGTCGCGTCGCAACGACTCCCTGTTCACGGCATCACGAATCTCGACGGGATTAAAATCATCCGTCAACACCATGCCCATGGCGGGATCCACTGTCCACGTGCGTTCCATTGCAGCGGAAGGGCGGGAGCGCGTGTCGTAGTGTTCACGCAGGTACACATGGGAGTCAGAAAAATCAAACGCCGGCACCGCAGCAGGAAGCTTGCGCTTGGCGACCACAAAGAACACGTTGCCTCCTCCGGCCGCATGGATGCGCACGTCCTTGAAATCGGTTATGGTTTTTAATGTACGGTATAGCGACACCGTCAGGAAATCACGCGACTGGTTGAACACGCGACTGGCAGGATCCATTGCCGCCGCCTCACCAACGTCGCGCCCAAAACTGTTGATGATTAACGTGCCGTCATCCGTAAGGCAATCGGCCACGGTCTGAAAGGCACCAGTGGTCATAAGGTGTGAAGGAGAGGATTCGCCCAAAAAAGCGTCCAGAATGATGGTGTCCCACTTTTCCCCTGTCTGCCGAGCTTTGTTTAACACCAACCGACCATCCTCCAAGTGCAGACGGCGGATTGCCCGACGGTCGAAGTCAAACCACTTCTCAGCCAAAGGCACAATGACGGGGTTAATCTCGGCCACGTCCACCTCCACCTTTTCCTCTGCCAGCCGCATGGGCACGATACCTACACCCATGCCGATGCAGAGTGCGCTGTTCAAATCGGGGGTGTACGCACGCGCAAGACCGTGCAACATCTCGGTGAAAAGATTCAGACTTTTCCGTTCCACTGGGTCGTATTCGTTTTGTGTGAGGAGATCGTTTAAATATATCCGCCGCTTTAAAATAGCGGTGTTGTGACGAGTTGCGTAGTTCACGGCGTTGGTTCCAGACAACATCTCCACTGGGAAATCGCGCTCGACCACCAAGAGTTCTCCAAAATTGGAATTTTCCCGTGCCAGTTGTCGTTGTGGCACAGCCATGGAGGAGCCNTTGGCAAACTGCACCCGNTAATTGGAAGCCAATGGCTTCATGGTGCGAACCCATCCGGCAAAGCCGAAGAGGGAACTGATGGTCAACACACCTACGAGCAGTCCACCCACTGGCTTCCTGCCCCATGTCAGCAGATACGCCGTCGCCAGCAGGATTAGAACGGCAGCCGTGCCGAGCATGGTAACAGAATTATGGACGTTGGGTATCAGCACATAGCCAATCAGTGATGTGCCAGCGACACTGCCAATGGTACTGATAGCGGAGAGGCGGCCCACATTGCCGCCCACTTCATCGACGGTCTGCGTGAGCACTCGGGTGAGGAATGGCAGGGTCATGGCCAGCAAAGCGAGTGGCACGAGAAAAAGAAAGGCGGAGGCAAGCAGTGAACCGACGGCAAGATTCATGTTCAGGCAGGCAAAGCAGACTGGCTTGACCAGCGGAATGGTAGCACAGAGATAAACAGCGGCGGCTAGAACGGCATAATAGAGGTTGGCTAGATTTGGGGAGGCATCCACCCAGCGGCCGCCAAGATAATAGCCCGCGGCCAAGGCAATGAGGGTGACACCAATTTGAGCAGTCCAGACAAAGTGCGAAGTACCCATGAAGGGCGAGAGCATTTTCGCGCCAAGAATTTCGACCACCAAGATTGCAGCACCGTTGATGGCAGCGGTAGCGTACAGGAACCGAATGAGACCTGGCGTCGGGCCGGTGGATTCCAAAGACTCTGGCTCGCGTCGGGCCATTTCAACATGCGGCCAGCATTGGCCAAAGATGTGCACTCATGCGCGCACCGCCGCGAAGGCAATCGAGGTCAAATTTTTCGTTGGGTGAGTGGAGGTTATCATCGGGTAGGGCAAGGCCAAGCAGGAGGGAATCTGCGCCGAGGATCTTCTTGAACTCAGTGACAATGGGAATGGAACCGCCCTCCCGCAGGATGACGGGCTCATACCCGAAGGCGGACCGGAGCGCACCCAAGGCAGCCTCGGCCCGAGGACTCGTGGGCGAGACCAAATAGGGGTCTGCACCATGTCCATCCTCAAGGCGCAGGCGGACAGTGGGAGGGCAAAGTTGACGCAGCCGTTTCTTTAAAAGCCGGATGACCTCGCGGGGGGATTGGCCGGGCACAAGACGGCAGGTGATCTTGGCGCTGGCTTCGGCGGGAACAATGGTTTTGCTGCCCTCGCCTTGATAACCGCTAGTCAGGCCATTAATTTCAAGCGTGGGACGGGCACTGCGTTGCTCGACAGGCGTGTATCCCTTCTCGCCATAAAGTGCGGGGACACCCAACAGTCGCTTGTATCCGGATTCACTGTACGGCAGCCGTTTAAACTGACGTCGCTCATGGGCAGTCAGCGGCTCAACCTTGTCATAAAAACCGGGGACGGCAATGCGCCCGCGCTTGTCACGCAACTGGGCGAGCATTTGCGAAAGGACGAGTGCAGGGTTGTCGACAGAGCCGCCATAGATGCCAGAATGCAGGTCTGCCTTGGGCCCGCGGACGGTGACCTCCAGAGCTGCCACACCTCGCAATGCATAGGTGAGAGCTGGGTGTTTCTTGGAAGGCATGCCGGTGTCCGAAATAACAACTGCGTCGCATGCCAAGGTGCGCTTCTGCCTGCGCAAAAAACCCATGAGTGCCTCACTGCCAACCTCCTCCTCGCCCTCAATAACAAAGGTTAGATCGCAGGGCAGCTCGGTTCCGGTCTTGTGATAGGCCTCGACCGCCTTTAAATGAGCAAAGTGCTGGCCTTTGTTATCCGTGGCGCCACGCGCGAAAATAGCGCCCTTGCGGATGGCTGGCTCGAAGGGCGGAGTTTGCCATTGGTCAAGTGGGTCAGGCGGTTGCACGTCGTAATGGCCATAGATGAGAAAATGCGGGCGGCCCTTGCGGCGCGGAGTGCTGGCAGTGACAACCGGCTGACCAGTGGTAGCGTTGCGCCTAGCCCTGAGGCCAATGGAGCGGCAGTGGGCAACAAGCCAGTCGGCGCAACGTCGCAGATCGCCGTGATGGGCGGTCTGTGCGGAGATGCTGGGGAAACGCAGGTAATCGCAAAGCTCGCCGATGAAACGCTTGTCATTAGCGTCAAGGTAATTGAGCACAGGCTGCATGGGGCGCGAGAGTGCCACAAGTAAGGGCTCAAGCCAAGCGGACCAGTGCGTCAGGGATTGGGTGGGTCTGGTGGCTTGGGTGGCGCTTCCGGATCGGGCTTGGGGAAGAGACCCCGCAGAATCGGAAGCCGACCAATAATCTCGGTGGGCAGGTTAGTAATCTTGCCGGTAAGACTGGAGGTGTAAATGCGTGCGACCAGAAGTTGATCTATCTTTTTCTCGTTTTTACCCAGCGTGCCCACAAGGCGTAGAAAGACAGGCAGGGTCTCGGGCTGATTCCTGCGAAACAAATCCCCGAGAATCTTGAACTTCCGCGCAATCGCCGGCTTGAGGGTGACCTGCACGGGAAGATCGATGGGAGATTGACCAATCGGATCATGCAGAATAATACGGCCTTCAGTACGCGCATTGTATAAGGCGGTGGCCAGGTGCAATTCCAGATCGCACTGGCGACCTTCCACATTGCCCACGAGCATGGCGGAATTCATCTTGGCGGTGGACAATTCTGGCACAGACAGCGCGGCAGACAGGCCATTTAGGCCCAGCTTCACCAACGCGGGAATAAGCGGGTCATTCTCCTTGCGACCACCGTCCAGTGAAACCTCCGCGCCAGTGATCGCAAGGTATGCACTGTCTTTAAAGAGTTCCGCTTGTTCCCCAAGGAACGACACCGGCTCACCCAGTCCAGTGATCCGGGTGAATTCCACTCTACCGCCACCGACTGGAATCCACTGTAAACGAAACTGCGCGTTCAGTTGGCCCCAGTCCGCCTGTTGCGTCCAGAAATGATCCCGCAACAGCCACGCGAGAACGGGCCGCGCCCGCATCCCGAGACCCTTGAAACGGAGGTCATACTTGAACGGCCGCGTGGCCAGATCGACCACAAGCGATGCGTTCTGGACCTTTCCGCCCTCAAGTATCATTGACATTGGATCGATAATTGTCCGCCCATCTCCAAGCGTGAGCGTGCCATTGAAGTCCTCGGCAAAGAGGCCCCGCCAGTGAATCTTGTCGGCATGCAACGCGTACTGAATGTCGGTCTCCCGTTTTTTGCCGGACGTCGGGATTGCGGGCAGCGCATCAATGATGCTGTCAAGATCCACAGTATCCGACTCCAGCTTCATCCGTGCCTTTACTAAGCCGCGTTGAGAAAAATCCATCCAACCGGACAACCCGAGCGCGTTGCCACCGTTTTGAGTCCCAGCCAACTGCACATCCAGCCTACGGATGGAAAGGATGTCTCGGTGCCGGTTCAAGTTCATCTTCACCGTGGCATCCTGTGGCGCGGAAGGCATGGACCGGCCAGGCTTTAGCACCTGCCATCCTTTAACCTCGGCGGATCCAGTGTGGGTCAGTCCGGCATCGGGATCGATGTCCACCGCTATCTGTCCCGAAGCCAACACCCTGTGCAGTTGCGCTGGTGGCATCGTGCCCTTGAGGAAGGGACGGGCCATGTCCTGATCAAAGTTCTTAAAGGTTGCCTCCGCACGGCCTCGGCGTTCATCGGCGAGATACCAAGCCTTGCCTGTGAAAGTTCCTTGCCTGCTTTCACCCATTGTAATACTGCCCTCCACACGGGTGGCGTTGACATCCCAACGCGCACCTGGCCGAACTCGCGCGCCGATGGCAGCCTTGAGGTTGATGTCCGTGGGACCGACAGGCAGGTATCCCTCCGGATCTTCCAGTCGCAGTTGGCTAAGGTTAAAGGTCCCGTTGAGTCCCACATGACCGCCGGTGGATAACCGGGTGCGTCCCTCGTACCCCACGCTGCCACCAAGTAGTTTGCGTTCGCCCAACCGATCTAGTCGCAGCAGGCGTAGAATGTCCTGCCGCACGTTCTCCAGCTTGGAATATTTTAAATCTGCCTCGTAAGTGCCGGGGCCAAGGGTGGCTTCGCCGCGAAACAGGATTCTCCCCGCGGGCTCACCCTCGACATGGACTATGGTCTCCGCATGATCCGCCCGCATTCCCCAGTGACGACCTGCCTTGCGCACGACACCACGAAATTGTGTGGCCCAGTCAGATGAGCCAATGACATCAGTGCTGTTTTCATCCCGCAGCCTTGCACTCACAAGCTGCACGGTGGCGTTGACCTCAGCCCAGTCGCCGGGATGCACGCGAACACTTCCTTGAGCACTTGCCCGTCCATCGACCAATTGTCGTTTCAATGGTTCCATGGGTAACCATGGCCGCAGGAGTCCGGCGGGCACATCGTGGATTTCCACTTTCGCCCAGCCGACTTGGCTGGAAATGTCCGCGTTGCCGGTGATGGTAAAATTACCGGCTGGCTGGTTGTCGGCCAACAAACGGCCGGTTACATCATCCAGCGCCAAGGTGCGGTTGCCATCAAAAGTGCCTGTAGCATTGCCTTTCAAGATCCAGTCCCTTCCGGCCTTGGGTTTCACCCCAACCGAGTACTCGCGAAGGTTTAAGGTTTGGAGGTCCTTGATAGAGCCGCGGGTATTGGCGGTTATTGCTGCACCTCGAATGGATTGGCCCTTCCAATTGGCAGAAATGTTCGTGCCGGTGCCATTTAGATCAAACTCCAGCTGGCGACCGTCGGCCTTGGCTCCCAAGGTGAATGTGGAATTCACAATACCTGAGCTGACGCGATCGCCAATCAACGGCTGCCACTCGGCAAAGTCCACGTCACGAAGTTGAATCTCAAGGGTCGACTCCGGAACGCGCGCCGCGCCGGGCGACCAGTCGAGCCGTAAGGGCTGTAAAAGCCGACTCTTCAATAGGTCACGTTCACCTTGAGTGCCGGAAAGGGTGAGGCGGTCAAGACGAGCGGATTGGCCGGGCCAATCGACAGCAACCTGATAATCGGCGGCCAACTCAACGGCGGGTGTTGTGGCGTTTCCACGCGCAACGCTGAACCGGCTGGCAGTGGCGCGACCGGTCATTTGCCACTGACGGGTGTCGGTCGAAAGGCGGATGTGGTTGGTGGCATTGAGTACAGTNTCCCGAAAATCCAAGCCATAGCTGGAGCCAAGGAAGTTNAGGACNCGACGGTCGACATCCTTNATGTTGGCGGTGAGAATCCATTCCTTTTCGNCATCGTGAAGCCGACCACCGGCCTGAATTTTTCCGGCGGGCGCATCGGCAAGTCGAAAATCAGCGGTGAAGTCTTCAATCAGGCCGGTGCTCCAACTACCGTGAAGGTCAGCAGAAAGCTGGCGGGCATCGGCAAAGATGCCACTAGCGGTGTCCACATGCAGGCCGCCATCGGCCAATAGTGAACTCAGACCGGTTGTATCGAAGGAGAAAGTCCCGTTATTTTCCAGCCGCCCAGAGGCTTCGCTGTCTTCAGATTCGTGGGTCCACTTGGCAGACAGGCTGTATACATGGCTGTCACTTGACGGACTCAATTTCAGTGACAAGTCCTCAATGAGGTTGTGCCGATGCGGGCCGACCGGAGGGGCAGCAACATGGTCGATGCGACTACCAGACAAAGTCAACTCGCCAGTCTTCCATGAGCCGTCNGCATTTACAGAAACCGAATCATTGTCCAGTTTCAAACTGGCAACCTGACCATGGAGATTGTTGCCCATGACTTTGAGTTGGAACGGGACGGCTTCATCTGCCTCCCGAGGTTGGCCGGTCTTGAGGATCAAGCTGAGGTTGCCGGCGGTGGTGTGGGGTTCCAGCACCGGNCGCCATTGGGCAAGGTTGAGGTTATTGACCTGCAGGTCGGCTTTAAANGGATGAAATGTCCAAGTGCCATCGCGCCAAGTAGGTTGGCGGGCAGGATTAGACAGTTTNCCGGAAAAAAGAATGCGGTTGGCACGCGTGCCGGTGAGACTGGCCTGATGGAGGGTAACTNCGCCAGTCTCGATGGAGAGAGTGTGTTCCAGCGCGACCTTGGCAGGCGGTGTGGTGAACTGGTTCTTGGTGACACGGAAGGTCTCGGAGTTGAAGCCACCCTTGATGACGACTGGCGGTTGTTCATCCCGTCGCGAGATGCGCAATTCGTGGCTGGATGTGATGGTGGAGTCGGCAATATCGACACCAAGTGAGAGAAGAAGTTGGCGACTAAGTTGGGTGCCGGTGAGTTGGATAATCCAGTCGCCAGTGTCGGGCTGGCTTTGACCGGTTGCGGAGAGCTCAGCCAGCAATGTGCTGTTTTTTGTGAAGATGACATCGGCAGACTTGAGGCTGCCGGGTGTGATGCTGGCATCAAGGTTAATCCCGTGACCTTGATGAGTCTTGATTGTGGTGACGAAATCGGCGGTTTCCCATTGGCCCTCGGAGTTTAGGTGAAAACCGATGGTTGCATTGAATTCGCCGGCTAATTTATTGGAGCTAGTTTCGTGTTTGGCTTGGGCGGCGAAGGCAAACTGACTGGCCTTGCCGGGAGCAGCTTGGTCAAGGTCAGCGGTCAGACCTTGCACGGCGCAATGGGTAGAGGGGCTTTTAAAGACTAGAGTGCCATCACGAATGGTAAGGTCGTGAATTTGCCAACTGGCATTGGGGTTGCCTTGTTTGTTGCGCAGAGCCTCGAGAATGGGATCCAAGTTGGTGCGGCCGGCATCGTCGGCCACAATATTCACAGCCGGTTTCGCAAGGGTGATGCGGCGGATGTCGGTGCGGCCGTTCCAGAGGTCCCATGCGGAGAAGGCCAGCTCGACGCGAGCGGCTTCAAAAAGAGGGGCATCTCCAGAGGTGGTTAGGCGCACGTCGCCAAGGACCACACCGGAGAATGGGGACCAGTCTATTCTTGAGGCTGTGATCTCTGCTGCCAGGGATTTCTCGATGCGGGTAAGAACAACGTCCCGAAAGAACCAGCCGCTGCTGACGATGAACCAGAGGACGAGTGTGAGAGTTAAAAGGACACCCCCGACCCAAGCGAGACGACGGCGCCAGTTCACAGGTTTGCGCGGCCGATATCCTTCGGTCTCGCTGGAACTATTGCTGAATGGGTTCTCCGCTGTGGTCATTCCCCCCGGCTGCATGCCAATTTAGCACGGGGAGACAGGGCTGTCACCGGGAGATTGTTCAGGGCTGGCCACCGCGCTCAAGTTCTTCGAGTGTGCGCGGGGTGCGTGGGTCAATGCCGCGGGGCTCACGCAGGTTGAGTAAATCTTTCTGGCGTTGAAGCAGTTCCTTTTGACGGTGTTTTTTCTCGAGCTTCTGCTGCATAGCACGTTCCTGTAGTGTGGAACCGCGGACAGCGGGCAGACCGTTGAGGGAACTCTGGTATTCCGCCTCGGCTGCCTCGGGGGTAGGTAGGACGGTGGGGCGCATAAGCATAACGAGTTCCTGCCGGGCATTGTTGTCAGCGTTTTCCTTGAACATCCAGCCAATCACCGGAATATCCTTGAGCACCGGCACGCCGCTGTTCATCTCTGTGTGCTTGGTTTTGATAAAGCCCCCAAGCAAAACCACGCCACCGTCACGCACAGCAATCTTGGCGGTAGCCTGACGACCCGTGGTGACGGGGACAGTGGCGGTGCCAATGGTCTTATTGTCGATAATCTCCTCAAAGTTCTGTTCGACNTCGAGGACAACAAGTCCNTCGGGGTTGATAAAGGGCAGGATATTGAGCGTGATGCCGACATTACGCTCGCGGAAGGTCTCGCGCGTGCCGCCGGTAACATCCGTAAGCGAGGCATCTGGATAGGGATGCGTCTCGCCGATGAACAGCGTCGCCTCCTCGGCGTGGGAGGTCATTATCCGCGGACGCGAGACAACATCGACGCGCGTGTCTGACTGAGCGGCCTTGACNGCNACCTCCCAGCTACTGCCGAGGAAGCCCCAGTAGTTGAGGCCAGCGCTAGTGAGACCAGCAGGGCTGCCTCCAGCGGCGCCGGTAATTGAGTTGGCCTTGTCATAGAAAAAATTGGCGCCGTGNTGGAAGCCCGAGGCCGAACTGAAATCACCGGTAATTTTCTGCTTATCTTGCGCAATGGCCATGCCAAAGTTCAGGTTGTCGTCCAGTGCCACATCCATGATGATGGCCTCAATGAGCACTTGTTTCTGGACTTGATCCAACTCGTCGATGAGATCGCGAACGAGCTTCATCTTTTGCGCGTTCTCGGCAATGACGAGCACGGCGTTATTTCGCTCATAGGCGAGGATGCGGGTATCACCGAGCACTGGCGTTATTTCACCGGAAGCGGCGCGGCGTGCGGCTGCAGCGGCAGCAGGGTTGGTAATAGACCTACTGCTGGAACTACTGGATCGCGACGAGGAACTGCGCGATGAAGAACTTCGCGACGAGGAACTGGAAGGACGGCCCGTAGTGCGAGGCGTCATAGTGGAACCGGAGGTACCAGGACGGGAGGAGGATCCACCTCCTAAACGACTGCCTGAGCCGCTGATGCGCTGGTTCTGCGAGGTAGTAAAAGTCATAGGGTTGTTTGTGAGGCTACTGATGGTAGTGGCTATCTCGGTAGACAACGCGTATTTAATGGGAATGATAGCAAATTCCTCGTTGGTTTCCTCAGGTACATCAACGGACTTAATGATCTCCAACATCCGGTTTATATTGGAGGAGTAATCGCGTAGCACCAGTGTGCGGGAGGAATCGACAGCGAGCACAGCATCCTTGTCCAGCTTGGAGAAAGGCTTCAGCACTCCCTCCAGTTCGGAAGGCAGCACGTGCTCGAGCTTCACGGTCACAGAGACATATCGATTGGCCTCGGGCAGCTTTTCCTTGGTGGGGTCAATGAAAATGGGCGGGTTCTTGGTTGCCTCCGCGTCAGGCACGAGCACTGCAAATTTCTCACCCATGGGAATAATCGAGAGCTTGTGCAATGCCAATAGCGTCTCGATGGCCTCGACGTAGTTGTCTTCTGTAAGGCCGTCCTGCGCCTTAAAGTCGATCGCCAAGGTCGGCAGACCGGTGGATGCCTTTAGGATCGTTTTGCCAGTGAGGTCGCTGTAGTCACGCAGCAGGTCTTCCAGCGGCGCATTGTCGTAGCGCAGCTTCACGGGCGCGGCCTGCAGGGTTGCCACCAGGCAACTGCCGACCAGCAGCAGGTTTAGTCTCTTGATGATATGTTCCATATGTTTCCCCGGTTTGGTTAATTCTTTTTGCCCTTGGGTTCAGCTGGCAGACTAGCGATGATATTCATGTCGCCCGACAATTCCTTGCGTTCCCTGCCGTCAGGCTTGAGGGTGAAACTGCTCAGCCGAATCATTTCCTGTTGCATTGCCAACTCCCTCAGGAAAAGCATCAGGTCGCGTGGCTTGGCCTTGAAGCGCAGGCGTACTTCCTGTTTCTCAAATGATTCGAAGAATGCCTCCTCATTGATCTTGTTGCGCTTGGGGTTGACGGGATTGATGCCACGCCAAGTTTTCAGGGTGCGCACACGTCGGTAAGGATCGAACTTGGGCATGTCTTTCCCTGCGGCTCCCAAGTCCTTCAGATATTTGTCCCATTCAGCCTTTGCGGACTCCAACCGATCGATCTCTTGATCAAAATCCGCCTTCTCAGATTCCGCCTTATTCAAATCTTTCTGTAGCTCATTCCATTCCGTGCTGCCGGTGTAAAAGCGCCAAGCCCAAAGTCCATTCAACACAAGGAAGAACGCAAAGAACACCGCGATCACCAACCGGCGCTCCCCGGGCTGCACGTTTAACCTGTTGAATAGCTCAATCATCAACGCTTCTTCTTGCGCGGCTCGCGCTTGGTCCGATCCATATTCAACTCACAAGTAATCACCCAGGACTTAAACCCAGTGCCCACTCGTCCCGTGTCGATAATCTGGTTGAATTGTACCTGTGCGAACAACGGCTCATTTCCCTTCAGCTTTTCCGAGATCAGACTATTCTGAAACTCGTCAATTTTCTCCGTCTGATCCTCAGGCACCACGCCATTGAGCGAAAGGTTTTTGCGGTTTTCCTTGCCATCATTAAAGGTTAACCCTTCCAGCGTCATCCCTTGTGGCAGTCGGGTGGCCACCACCTCCAGGCACTTGGCGGCCATCAGCCGCATACGGTCATACTCCTTCTTCTTTAAAAATTTCTCCTCCTCTTTCTCCAGCGGCTTGAGCTTTTGCTCGCTCTGGTCACGCGCGTCCTCGGCAGTCACCTGATCGTCACGCAGTATGTTTAGCATGTAAAAATATCCCGTGACAAACAGCGCGTAAAACATCAGTAACCAGCCTGCACCAGCCAACCAAACGCGATCGACGTCATCACGGTGATGCCGTGTGCGATGTTCCTCCGGCAGCAGGTTGGCCTCGTCCAGTGGGCGTGCCGCCCGTTGTGCACTGGCCGCAGCTAGCTCCGCGGTCTCTGGCGGGTCATGCACCTGCACACCCTGCCCGGCCCATTCGTTGAGGTGCGGCAGCCAGCGCTCGGCCAATTCCCGCTCGGCGACGAGGTGCCAAGCCGGTTTCTCTGGCAGCCAACCAGCCATCTCCCCCGCCCAAGCACTAGCGGTAATGTGCTCGGTCAATTCATTCAGGTTATTAACAGACGAGAGATGCGTCACGCTCAGGTCACGCAGCACGCCGCCTGACCACCATGCGATGGTGCAAACCGGACCTGTCTCCAGCATGCGCGGGTAAATCCACGCGCCATCCACAGCCTCCGCCTCCCGCGCCACGGAAAACACCTGGTGCACCACCGGCACCTCCAGTCGATCCGGCGCATAGCCAATCTCCTCCAGTTGCGCCACCTGATCCTCCACCATCGCCTCGTCGGCAACGATCAGCACTACCGTCTGTCGGCCATCATTGCGTTCACCCACATTCGGGGCCACGTCAAATGTCCACGACGCCTGCGACACCGGGATGGGAGAGTTTTTCTCCAGCTGCAGTTCCACCATGTCGTGCAGCTCTTCCGGCTCGCATTCCGGCAACTGGATTACTTTCAGGAAAACCTGATCCATCGGCAGCCACGCATCGTTCTGGCAATGTGGCTGCCACATCTGGCTGGTGTCACGACGGGTATATTTCTGAGGGACGGGCTCATCGAGTTCCGTGTCGCGCACGTCCACCAGCTTCATTGAACGCCCGCCCGTGAACCGCCAGAACTGCTGATGGTCACGCGTGCAGTCGATCACGTTGCAGGCGGAAGGCAACCGCTCTTTGCCGCGTTTCTTGCGGCGTGGTTTTTTCTTGGGCTCTGGCGTGGGCTCCTCCGGCGCGGCATCGGGAATGGCAGACTGCAACTCCGGCATCGGTGTTTCCTCGGCGGGCGGTGTAGTTGGGATTTCCTCCCCCATCAATGGACTTGCCACTCCCGGGCGCGACTCCGGCGGCTCCGCCGGCTGCGGTCCCTCCACCAGTTCCCCTTCCGGCGGCGTAGTGGGAATTTCCTCCGGCGCGTCCTTGTCGTTACGCGGCTCGTCCGCCATCACGCCTTCACCTCCTCATAAGTCTCCACCACCTGCGTTACGCGCAATACTTCCTCAACCGTCGTGGTGCCGTTTACCACCTTGTCCCAGCCGTCATCGCGAAGCGTGCGCATGCCCTCATCGCGCGCGGCTTGGCCAATCTGCGATGCCGGTGCGCGGTCAATCACCAGTTGATCCACCGCCTCGCTGCTCACCAGCAGTTCATAGATGCCCGTCCGGCCCTGATAGCCGATTTCGCCACACTGGTCACACCC
>PBPF01000010.1 GCA_002724615.1 Verrucomicrobiales bacterium
AGTTCAGGGGAAATCTCTATCGCTTCGCCTGTGTCGATCAGGAATTGCAGCGCCGCAGCTTCGCCCAATTCCTTGCGCGCTGGCGGTTCCATCGGTTTGGCCTGCAATGCCGCGCGCACCTTGGCGGCCGCTCGTTCCATGGTTGGGGGTAATGTCAGTTTGTGTGACTCGCGTGCCATGATCGTGCCTGTGCGACGAAATCCATCCGCGGCCATCTCTTCCAACAGCAGTTCACCAGCGCCTTCCGGCAGTAGCTCCTTCACCACTGCGCGCAACGTGTCGAGCGACACGCCTGGCTTTTCGGGGTGCGCTTTGTGTTCCGCATCCACTCTTTTCTCGGCTGCTTTTCGCGCTGCGGCCCAACAGGTCACGTCCGCCGCCCATTCGCCGTTCAGCCGCACTTCCTCAACATCTAGTGCCGCCAACAGTTCATCTGTTCCGAATTGAGATTGTTGCAACAATTCCTCCCTCTTCACCGCTCCATCGCGCCGAAGAAAGGCAGCTGCCCATTGCGCTGCACTTGCATGTTTGGCGCAATCTTCAAGTAGTTCGCGTTGGCGGGGCGCACGGAAGCCTCTGCGGCGTGAATTTGGGTCGATCACCAGTGCTCCGGCCAGTGTCGTGGTCTCTGACCAATCGCGCAGCACCAGTCGGTCTCCAGCCAATACAAACACCTGTTGCTCGAATCGAAATTGTGCAAACACCTCGCCGCCGGGCAGCAGTTCCTTGCCGTCCATCAAGACCACACGCGCCGGCTCATTTCCGCTCCCATGATGCACGCGGATACGCGCGTTGTTCTTGATGGGTCGGCGTGGGCTATTTGTGCTGCGCGAGAGCAGGACGTCAATTGTGTCCGCAGTGTCGCCCAGTCGGTTCAATGTTAATGTATCACCGCGGGCCACGTCCTCGCGTGCGGCATCCGTCAAGCTAACCGCCGTCCGCGCGCCGGGCGGGGCAGTATCAATCTCCCGGCTGTGTGATTGCAGAGAGCGAATCCGCGCCTTTCGCGCACCCGGCTGCAGTGCCACTGTCTGCCCCTTCTGCAAAGTCCCGCCGCTAAGTGTGCCCGTCACCACCGTGCCGATGCCCTGCAGTGTGAATACCCGGTCCACGGCCAATCGCGGCTTGCCAACGTCCCGTGGAGGCNGCGTTTGGGCTAATGCGGCAGCAAGTTCTGATTTTAATTCCTCNATCCCTTCNCCCGTCAATGACGACACTGGCACGATGGCCGCCGATTCCAGCGACGTTCCAGCGATGTGCTCGCGCACGTCTTCTATCGCCAACTCAACATCCGCTTCCGCTANATCCGCCTTCGTCAGCGCTACTACGCCGTGTCGCACGCCGAGGTAATTTAGAATCTGGAAATGTTCCTCCGTCTGCGGCATCCAGCCNTCGTCGGCCGCGACAACCAGTAACGCGCAGTCCACCGACCCCACACCCGCCACCATGTTTTTGACGAAATCCTCGTGCCCCGGGACATCCACGATACCCACGCTGTACGTCGAAGTACCATCAGGCGAATTCAGATCCAGATGCGCAAAGCCGAGGTCAATGGTGATACCACGCTTCTTTTCCTCCGGCAAACGGTCCGGATCGCTGCCCGACAACGCACGCACNAGCGCACTCTTGCCGTGATCAATGTGACCCGCAGTGGCGAGGATGTAGTGCTGCGTGTCCATTGTGGCGCTGCAACTTCACTTCCCAGTCAAACGGCGAAATTCAAATGTTGCCTTCACCGGCACTGTTTTGCCTTCCACTTCCAAATGCGGGCCGAAGCAATAGTTGAATGGCCCAGCCTTGGGCGCGGGTGACACCACAATGTCGCGTCCTCGTGTCAGCTCCAGTCGATTGGCGGGATGATGGCCGAAATAATAATCGGCCAATTCCGGATGCTTATCTGCTTCGCTGATGTCCACCGGCACCCATTTGCCGTCCGCAAAAAATTCAGCCCAACAATGGTAGCCGCCAATTGTCCCCTTGTCGCGNTCAGCCGGAATTGTGAATCCGATCGCAAATCGCGCCGGAATCTTAATGGCCCTGCACAGCGCGATGAAGTAAGCGTGGAAATCTGTGCAATTGCCCGTGCGTGCATCGCACGCATACAANGCATCACCNCGGCCCCANCCCTTGCCGCTTTTGTCATACTTCATCCGATCCAGCACGTGTTTATATAATGNCCGNCCGCGCGCCATGTCTCCTCGCACCTCCTTTGTCGCCTTTTCCGCGATAGTAGTAAAACGGGGATTCAACGGCACTAGTCGTTCCGCCTTNAGGTGCTGCCGTGGNTCGCCAGTCTCGACGTGCGGGGTCTTTTCCCGGCGTGTCACTTGATAACGAATGGTGATGCGCTTGCCGCCGTCCTCAGGTCGGGGCTGCATGACGAGCAATTCGTTGCTGCGCGTCGCGTCGGGTATCTTGTGCCAAGCCACCGGCGAATTGATTGCCATCATTTGGAACTTCTGGTGCGCATCTGTGCGCGCCAACGGAATCCACATCGTGCCCGGCTTGGCAAGACGCGGCAACTGCAGCTCATAGACCAGCTCAAACCGGTCCACATCGCGTACGATTTTACGTTCAACTGCCTCTGCCGAAAACGACAGCAGCAGACCCATAATCAATGACTTCATCTTCATGTTAAAACTTCCTTTATAGATTGCAGTAGTGCNTTTTCCTCCGACGACGCGATCGTTCTTAAATCCAAGCGAAACCGCTGTCCTCCAATCACACCAATCACCGGAACACTGGCGCGACGTAAACGGGCAGCAAAATCCTTTAGNGCCAGTTGGTCCGGCACNAGCTCCAGCGTGACGCTCGCCAACTTGGCCTGAGGCAACGCCCCGCCGCCGACCTGCGATTCACCNTCCGCCATGACCACCTGAACAGGAAGCCCTTCCATNGCCTTGGCGAGCCGCTTCGCTCGCTTCCGCAGTTGCGCTGGGTNAGCCNGCAAACTGGCATGNAGCGGCAGGNTTTTCGCGCGCCCATCGAGATGNGCCTCCACGGTTNCCTGCAATGCGCCAAGTNCCAGCTTGTCACAACGCAACGCCCGGAAAAACGGATGCTTNTTCAAGGCAGCAACATGACGGGCCTTTCCCGCGATTATGCCAGCTTGCGGNCCGCCCATNAGCTTGTCGCCACTAAAACAAACAAGATCTGCGCCGCCCTTGAGCACTTCCGCCGGGGTAGGCTCGTGATGTCCGTTNGCCCAATCCTCAGTAGGCAACAGTGCGCCGCTGCCCAAGTCCTCCACAAACGGCACGCGCTGTTTGCGCGCCAGTGCTGCCAATTCGCCGCGTTCCGGGGCAGCCACAAAACCGTCCATAAAAAAATTGCTGCGGTGCACCTTCAACACCAGACCCGTGTCCTTGCTGGTGGCCTTGGTGTAATCACCAATCGTCGTGCGATTCGTGGTGCCCACTTCGCGAAGTCGCGCACCACTCGTTTCGAGAATATCTGGGATGCGAAAGCCACCGCCGATCTGCACCAATTCCCCGCGAGAGATAAGCACCTCCGGCTTGTTCGCCGTGAAATGGCGCAGAATAAGAACAAGTGCCGCCGCACAATTATTCNCTACCATTGCTGCCTCCGCGCCACACAGTTCCGCCAAGCAGCGCTCNACAAAGATNGCNCGGCCACCGCGCCGCCCGGTNGCGAGGTCAATCTCGAGATTCACATAGCCGGATCCGTCGGTAGCCGTNNTCGGGGCTTTAACGGGCGACCGCCCCAAGTTCGTATGCACCACNACNCCTGTTCCATTAATCACCCGTTGCAATCGCGAAAGTGCCAAGTCACTCAGCCTCTGCCGTACAGCGTCGGCAATCTTATCATGCGCTGGAATCTCCTTGCTCTTACGAAGCNCCGCCAATTCCTCTCGGATAGCAGCGACCACCANTGGACGCGGAAGGTCACAGTCGCCGACAGCATCAAGCAGCGTATCGACACCGGGAATCCCGCGCAGGTTGTTCTTCGCCTTGGGCATCAGTTTACGGTGATCAATGGCNCAGTGGGTTCAGTAAGTTTGCCGAATGACTCAAGTTTGAAGTCAGCGGTTAACTCGTGAAACGTGTCGAGTCCGTCGGANGCCACGGCAACGAGCAAGCCGCCGCTGGTTTGAGGGTCGCACAACAGNGCGCGCTGCGCATCNGTNAANGGACTGATGTGATGGCCGTAGCTATCATAATTGCGGTCGGTGCCGCCCGGGGTGCATTCCTCAGNNATGTANTGGTCGGTGTTCGGCAAACGAGGAACNTTGGCACTTTCGATGACAGCNCTTACGTTGCTGCCTTCGCACATCTCNGNAAGATGCCCCAANAGNCCAAAGCCCGTCACATCGGTCATCGCCTTCACGCCAGACAGCGTGCTCAGCCGNCAGCCAATATCGTTNAGCGTGGTCATCTGTTCCACGGCGCGCGCAATATCGACATCCTTCGTAAGGCCGCGTTTCTGTGCGGTAGTGACAAGGCCGACGCCNAGTGGCTTGGTGAGAAAAAGTTCGCAGCCGACTTCTGCGCCGTCATTGCGCTTCAACTGTTCCACAGCGACTTGCCCAGTGACGGCGAGACCGAAGATAGGCTCCGGCGCATCAATGCTGTGGCCGCCCGCCAAGGGGATGCCCGCACGCTGGCAGGCAGCACGACTGCCCTCCAGCACACGACCGGCTACTGCAGGGGGCAATTTTTCCAGCGGCCAGCCCAGCACGGCAATGGCCATCAACGGCCGGCCGCCCATCGCGTAAACATCGCTGATGGCATTGACGGAGGCAATTTGGCCAAAGTCGAAAGGGTCATCAACGATGGGCATGAAGAAGTCGGTGGTACTGATGACAGCCTGCCCGTTGCCGAGGTCATAGACAGCGGCATCGTCCTTGGAATCATTGCCGACCAGCAGGCGATCACTTGGCGCAGCCTTGCCGGCAAGACTCAGAATCTCTTCCAGCACCTTCGGTGCGATTTTGCAACCGCAGCCGGCACCGTGGCTGTATTGAGTGAGGCGGACGGAATCGCTCATGGTTGAGTGTGGGAAAATTGGCGGAGAGGGCAGGAATCGAACCTGCCTCGGCCCGGATCACGAACCGACAACGGTTTTGAAGACCGCGGGGGCCACCAGGCACCCTTTACTCTCCGGCGTGAGAAAAGTTGTGACGCGGCCACACTGCGCCGCCTACCGCAAGGCCTGCACGGCCCGCAGCACATCGTCGGGATTCGGGAACTCGCCCGTCGCCCGTTTGGAATGGAGGATCTGTCCATCCGCTACCACCTCGAACACGCCGCCGTCGCTGGGAACCAGCTTCAACGCGCCGACGCGCTGCTTCAACTTCATGAGCCGTTCCGCCAGACCGACGGCTTGTGGCTCATAGTTTCAAGCCGCGCAATAAGTGATGACAATTTCCTTCATCATGTGTCTCGGTGTGATCGGAGACTGCCACCAATCATTTTCGGTGACCAGCTTGTTTTGCTGGGTGTTAACTTGGATCCGCACCAACAACACAAGGAGGCGGATGGGAAATGCCTACTCGTTTCTGGTCAGCCAGTAATCATGAAACGACAGAAATAAAAAAGCCGCCCTTGGGCGGCTTGTAATTTGGAGTCGTTTCCGGGACTTACGGTTTCTTCTTCTTCTGCGCATCACTCTGATTGCCCGCAGCACCACCAACGGCCGCGCCAATACCCGCGCCAATAAGGGTGCCCTTGGTGTCACCACCGATTGCCTGGCCAAGGCCAGCGCCCAGTGCGCCACCGATCAAAGCGCCAGTTCCCGTGTCCGAGGCGCAGCCAGTGCCAATCAAGAGGGCTGCGCTCATGCCTAAAATAGCTTTCTTCATGTTTTGTGTCTGTTGTGGTTGTTGTTGACTGCCCGTTCGACGGGGACGGTGGCAGTTTGTTCATTTTTTTCAACCCAGAAATTTTCCCAATTGAAGAACGGCCTTGCGTTGACGACCGGATGGGTGAGACTCCCAACCAGCCATGAAAATATCACGTCGAAAATTGCTGGCAACCGCAGGCTTGGCAGCGGTTGCAGGTCAAGCGCAGGTGCCAAGGGATGCGGTGAACCCAAAGTTCAAGATCACCAAGGGACAGATTCGCCAGTCGGTCATGGGATGGTGTTTCCGGTCAGAACCGAATCCCGTAGACGGGCCGACTCTGGCCAAATGGGCGGCGGATATTGGAATGGCTGGAATCGAGGGAATCTCCCGAAATGATTACCCGGCGGCAAAAAAGCTCGGGCTGGCTATTTCGCTGGTCAGCAGCCACAGCTTTAAAACTGGCCCATACGACCGAGACAAGCATGCTTTTTGCAAGGACAAGTTGATGGAAGCGATTGATGTCGCGGCGGCTGTAGGCTGCCCAAGCGTGATTACGTTCACGGGCTTCAGCGTGAAAGGCACGGGGCCGGAAAAAGGATCGAAGAATTGCGTGGAGTTGTGGAAAACAGTGATGCGTCACGCGGAACAAAAAAAGGTGAACCTTGTGCTGGAGCACCTGAACACGCGCGATGACTCGCACCCCATGAAGGGGCATCCTGGCTATTACGGCGACGACCTCGACCATTGTGCCGAATTAGTGCGACGCGTGGGCTCGCCGCGCATGAAGCTGCTGTTTGACATCTACCACGTACAGATCATGAACGGCGATGTAATCCGGCGCATCCAACAGCACAAGGATGTCATCGGCCACTACCATACGGCGGGCAATCCCGGCCGCGCAGAGTTAGACGATACGCAGGAGATCAACTACCCAGCGGTAATGCGCGCAATTGTGGAGACCGGCTATAAGGGCTTTGTAACGCAGGAATTCATCCCCACGTGGAAGGACAAGGCCGCTGCGCTGCGGCATGCTGCGATGGTTTGCGACGTGTGATGAAACATGCGCTGTTCCCCTTGCCAATATTGTTTCGGGTTTCTTCATGTTTGTTGAAGCATTCATCTGGGAAAATGTGAGAGCACCAACCCATTGGTTTTTTCCGATGACGACACCTTGATCCAGGTCGGGCACGGCACAACAAATACCAGTCCTCCTCGCAAAGACCGAACAACACCAGCAATCTTAAGCAATCCACAACCCGAATAGGGTTTTTGACCGCTGACCCAGAATCTGTTGAACGTGTAGTTACGCTGATTTGACAATCCCCGCGCCTCGGTGAAGGATTTGCCGAGCATGAGATACTCAAAGTTTGCACTTCTATTTACCTGCATTACAGGCATCCATTTGGCCACGGCATACGCCGACGAGCCACCGAAGGGATTTAGCGCGCTGTTCAATGGAAAGGATCTAACCGGTTGGAACGCCCGGCCAAATGGGTGGACAGTCGAGGATGGGGTGCTTACACGCAAACCACGCAGCGGCTACATCTGGACAAAGGAAGCCTATGGCGATTTTATCCTGGAACTTGAGGTCAAGATGTCCAAGCGCTGTAACAGCGGTGTTTTTTTTCGCACAGATCCCCGCAATGCCGTGCAAGGTGGTTTTGAGATTCAAGTGTTTGATTCTGCGGGAAAGAAGAAACCAGGCAAACATGACAACGGAGCGCTTTACGATGCGCAGGCACCCAGTTCCAACCCAACCAAGCCCGCAGGTGAATGGAACAAGTTTCGCATCACCTGCAAAGGACCAATGGTCACAGTGGCGGTGAACGGGAAGGAAATTGTCAAAGCCAACCTCGACCACTGGACCACCGGCAACCGAAACCCAGACGGCTCCCGAAACAAGTTCAAGACCCCACTCAAGGACTTGCCGCGCACGGGACACATCGGCCTGCAGGATCACGGACAAGACGTATGGTACCGCAATATTTACATCAAACGTTTGGACTGACGCTATTGCTCGCCACGAGCTTGGCGGGCGCCGCGGAGAAGCGCGATCCCAATTGGGCACAGCCCGTCAAGGTGGCGGGCGCGCAGAACTGCTTCAAGATCAGCCCTGTGCTGTTTCGCAGCGCTCAGCCTACGGCGGAAGGCTTCCAGTCGTTCAAGAAAATGGGCGTACGCACCGTGATCAATCTGCGCTCGTTCCATTCCGACCGCAAAAAGATTGGCGACACCGGCCTGGCTTATGAGCACATCTATATGAAGACGTGGCATGCGGAGGATCACGAGGTGGTGCGCTTCCTGCAAATTGTCACCGACCCCAATCGACAACCTGTCATTGTCCACTGTCAGCATGGCTCTGACCGCACCGGCACCATGTGCGCCATTTACCGGATCGCCGTGCAGGGCTGGACTAAGGAGCAGGCCATTCGAGAAATGAAGGAAGGCGGCTACGGTTTCCACAAGATCTTCTTCAACCTCCCGCGTTACATAAGCAAGCTGGATGTCGCTGCCGTCAAAAGACGGGCCGGCCTGCCACAAAAATGATTTTTTGAAGGCATTGCCTGTGGCAGGATGCCCGTCCCTGCTGATCCATGCGCTCAATCTGGGAAACTGAAAAAGAAGCCGACGCCAAACTGCTCGGGGACTATCTCTTCGTGCAGGGCATCCGCAATGATGTGGATGAGGATGATGGCACTTGGGGCCTGTGGATCCATGATGACGACCAACTGGAAGCCGCCGAGGCAGAAGTCGCCGATTTTTTAGAGAACCCCGCCAACCCAAAATACCGCAAGCTCGCCAAGCGCGCGCAAGGTATGCGGGAGGCCGAGGCCGCTGACGCTGACCGTGCCCATAAACGTCAGGTGGACGTGCGCACGCAGGTTTTCAACAGCCCCGGACTGGGCACGCCACTACTCACATATCTGATGATCGGCGTCTGCCTGATGACCTTCTTACTGCAATTGCAGGACGCACGCCCGAACTACCTGAAGATTTCTAACTATGGCCCCAA
>PBPF01000082.1 GCA_002724615.1 Verrucomicrobiales bacterium
CGCCGGCGGGGTAAGGCGTGCGCTTGCGGTTGGAGATTCCGCCCTTGAGAAAGAACACCTCAGTCGGCTGAAGTTTGCCGGTTTTGTCTGGACGGTAGCTGGTGGCAATGCGCCTGGCCTGTGCTGGTGTCGGCCAAAAGGTCGTGTCTTTCATGCCGCACGGATCGAGTACACGCGCCTGGAGAAACTCGGCAAACGGCGTGCCGCTGGCAACCTCCACAATGCGGCCGAGGACGTTGATGCCAGCATTGCTGTAACTCCAGCGACTGCCCGGCTCAAACTGCAGCGGCGTCTTGGAGTAGCTCATCACCAGTTCGGCCAAAGTGCTCTCGGGCCGGGGCGAGTTGGTATTGGGCAAACCGCTGGTGTGCGTGAGCAGATCGCGAATGGTAATTGCCCGTGCTGGTTTCTTGAGGATCAGTTTGCCCTTGGCGCGCGACTCAACCATCCATTGCCCCGCAAATTCTGGCAGATGTTTCTGCACCGGATCATCGATTGAGAGCTTGCCCGACTCCTGCAACTGCAGCACACACACCGCCGCCATCGGCTTGGTCATGCTCGCTATCCAAAACATCGCATCGGCCGGCATCGTGGTTTTGGTTTTGAGATTGGCAAAGCCAGTCGTCTCGAGGCTGAGAATTTTCGACTTGGTGGCTACCGCAGTAACACTGCCGGCAATGACGTTGTCGGCCACGAAGCCGTTCATCACCGCGCGCACCGACGTCACCGGCGGTTTCGCTATCGCAGTCCAAGTCAGGGAGAGGAGCAGAAACGGAAACAGTTTTTTCATTTTAACTAGTCGCACGATGGGTCTTGTGTACGGCGGCTTGGGCCACGCACTTGATCAGGATTTCGTCGATGCACACATGCGGCGGGCGTGTCGCCATCCACACCATCGCCTCGGCGATGTCCTCGGCCACGAGTGGATCGAGGCCTTCATAAACCTTGTCGGATTTCGCCTCATCGCCCTTAAAGCGAACCAGCGAAAACTCCGTCTCCGCCAGTCCCGGATCAAGCGTGCCAACGCGCACGCCCGTGCCATTGAGTTCCAGCCGCAGCGATTGCGTGATCTGTTTCTCCGCCGCCTTCACCCCGCAATATACCGAACCACCCTCGTACGCCACCCGGCCAGCGATAGAGCCGATGTTGATGATTGTGCTGCCAGCGTTCTCCACCATGAGCGGCAAACAAACGCGCGTCACCCGCATCAGCCCAAGAAAATTTGACTGCACCATCGCATCCCAATCGGCATCCTTACCCTCAGCCACCGTGTCCATCCCGTGTGCCCCACCAGCATTGTTCACCAGCACATCGAGTTGTGGCGTCAGCCCCTTTAGCCAGTCGACACAGGCATTCACATTATCAGTACAAGCGACATCCAGTTCATGAAAATGCACCGAAGCTGCGCCGGCCGTTTCGCATTCGGCGGCGACTGCTTCCAGCCGATCGACGCGCCGTGCGCCAATCACCACGTGCGCGCCTTCCCGCGCAAAATGCCGCGCCCCTTCTGCTCCAAATCCGGCTGACGCNCCCGTCATAAAAACCCACTTGTCCTTAAGAGAAGTATTCATGTGTGGGCTTGTTGTACCTCGCTTGCCAGCGGTGTCAAAGGAGTTTGGGGGGCAAATGATGAAAGCTGCATTGCACCCAGCGTTACCGCCACTACACTCCCCCCATGAAACGCATCTTACAGACCCTCTGCGTCCTCTGTGTCCTCAGTGGTTCAACCCAAGCTGCCGATCGCCCCGTGGCTACGTACTCCATCGTCGCCTTCGATCCTGCTACGGGTGATCTGGGTATCGCAGTGCAAAGCAAATTTTTCGGCGTCGGCTCCGTGGTGCCATGGGCCAAAGCCGGTGTGGGCGCAGTGGCCACGCAATCGTATGCCAATACCACCTACGGCCCCGAGGGGCTCAAGTTGATGGCCGACGGCAAGGCACCCGAGGCCGTCCTTAAACAACTTACGGAAGTCGACCCTGCACGCGCCTTGCGCCAAGTCGGCATGGTCGATGCCAAGGGTCGCGCCGCCAGTTTCACTGGCAAACGTTGCAATGATTGGGCTGGTCACAAGGTCGGCAAACACTACGCCGCACAAGGCAACCTGCTCGCCGGTGAGACCGTGGTCAAGGACATGGCTGAGGCTTTTGAAAAAGCCCGCAAGGAACCGGNCAGCCAACTGGCCGATTGGCTCGTCGCTGCCGTCACTGCTGCCGAGGACGCTGGAGGTGACAAGCGCGGCAAACAATCCGCTGCTCTTTTAGTCGTGCGCTCCAAGGGAGGCTACGCCGGCCTCAATGATCGTTTCATNGANATCCGCGTGGACGACCACAAAACACCCATNAAGGAACTCGCCCGCCTGTTGGCNCTCCATAAAAAATTCTACGCGCGCACCCATCGCAACAAGCCCGTACGNAAACAAAACTAGCCAGTACCTTGGGCAGCTATACCATAGACCTCTCGAGGCAGGGTTTTTTTGACAGCAATTTGGAATCTTGAATTNTGGCGGAAGCGAGGCAGAATCTTTAACCGATCATGATCNGGTTGTTAGTCATCTTGTTGGGTTGGGCCACCGTTTCGAGTGGCANGGCTGAGATTCGGGANGGCAAGGGTTTTGAGTTTTTTGAGAAACACATTCGGCCGGTATTGGTGGACCNGTGTTATANGTGCCACTCTGCGCGGGCAAAGAAGTTGAAAGGCGGGTTGCGGCTGGACACNCNGGAGGGGCTCCGAAAAGGCGGAGCCTCGGGCGATGCCATCCAACCCGGGAATGCTGCCGAAAGNCTCTTGATTCAGGCACTGCGTCATGCGGCCGATGCGCCGGGAATGCCGCCGGATGCGCCATTGACGGGAAACGTGGTGNATGCATTTGTGGCTTGGGTGAACATGGGTGCACCCGATCCGCGTACGGGTGCTGAGGCCGTGCCTGCTGAGGCCGGGCAGCATTGGAGCCTGCGACCGGTGACGCGCCCAGAGTTGCCGATGGTGAAACGAAAGAATTGGCCGCGTGATCGGATTGATCACTTCATTCTCGCCCGCATGGAGGCACAGAATTTGGTTCCGGTGGATTCGGCGGATGACCGCACGCTCTTGCGACGGCTGCACTTGGATTTGATTGGACTTCCGCCGACACCCAAGGAGACGGCAACCTTCCTCAAGGCGGCGGCCCGGGATCGGCCAGCGGCGATTGAGCAGGTAGTTGATCGTCTGCTTGCCTCGCCACAATTCGGCCCGCGCTGGGGGCGGCATTGGCTGGATGTGGCGCGGTATGCAGAATCTTCCGGTCTTTCGCGCAACATGCTGTATCCGATGGCATGGCGTTATCGCAATTATGTCATCCGCGCCTTCAACACCGACAAACCTTATGACCAGTTTGTACGCGAACAAATCGCCGGTGACCTGTTGCCACATGATTCGCCTGCGCAACGCGATGAACAAACAATGGGTACGGCGTTTCTCACCATTGGCCCCAAGACGTTAAACGAAGGGGGCATCGAGCAGTTCAATTACAATGTAGCCGATGACCAGATCGATGCTACGACACGCGCGTTTCTCGGGTTGACCGCTGCCTGTGCGCGTTGCCATGACCATAAGTACGATCCAATTTCCACACGGGATTACTATGCGTTGGCCGGCATTTTTCTCAGCAGTGTCAATCATGCCGGCGTGGCCACCAATGTTCGCGATGAGCATGTAGGTACCTATCCGCTGGGGCCTAATGGCGCGAAGTTGGTGGCTGAGCGCAAGGCCAAGCAGAAGGAATGGGAGGCGCGGCAAAAGATCTACTTGGGTGTGATCAAGAAACGCGATGCGCTGCGAAAGAAAATTGCCGAGGCTCCTGAGGCTGAAAAAACCAAACTGGAGAGGGAACTCAAGCCCGTGCTTGCCAAGGTGTCCGCCCTCAATCGCGAGGTCAGTGCGTTGAGACAGTCCATTCCGGACCCGCCCCCGGGTGCGATGGCAATGCACGATTCGAATGCCACGGCAAACAGCCCGGTGTTGTTGCGAGGCTCCATTCGAGACAAGGGCGACGTTGTGCCGCGCGGCGCGTTGAGTGCTGTGCCGGTTTCGTTGAGAAAAATTGGCAGAGCGGAAAGCGGACGTCTGCAGTTGGCCGAGTGGATTACCGACCGGCGCAATCCGCTTACTGCGCGCGTGATGGTCAACCGGGTTTGGCTGCATCTTTTCGGGCGCGGTTTGGTGCCCACGCCGGACAACTTTGGAGCACTCGGCCAGCGGCCAACCCATCCACAGTTGCTTGATGATCTCGCCTTGCGGTTCATGGGCGATGACTGGTCGGTCAAGCGGCTGATCCGCGCCATCGTACTCAGCCGAACCTATCAACTGGCGTCCACCCTTCATCCAAGCCAACACACGCGCGATCCCGGTGCGCAGTGGTATTGGCGTGCGACCCCTCGCCGACTGGATGCCGAGGCGTTGCGCGACAGCATCCTGTTCATTAGCGGCACGCTGGATCCATCCGTGCTTGAGGGGTCACAAGTGGAAACGATCAGCAAGCAGCAGTCCAATCCGCTGCAACGCGAAATTGGTCGGCGGGAATATTACTTGAAAGATGTGAATTACGACATGCCTCACCGCAGCATCTACCTGCCAGTGGCACGTGGTGCAATGCCCGATGCGCTGTCGCTCTTTGGCTTGCCCGATCCCAATCTCGTGAGCGGCAAGCGCAGGGTGACAACCGTGCCGGCGCAGGGAATGTTCTTGTTGAACAGCAAACTGACGCGTGATCAATCCGCCGCCGCCGCCAAGCGCCTGCTGGAGGTGCAAGGCTTGGACACGGACGGTCGCATTCGGCTGGCGTTTGAATGGACCATCAATCGCCCGCCCCATCCGCGTGAATCGGCGAAGCTCAGGACATTTATAGGCCAGTTCGACTCGGCGAAAGCCGCTTGGGACGAAATCTTTCATGCGCTGTTTTTGACCGGAGAATTTCGCACGGTTTATTGATCGATTTTTCACGACGCAACGTCCATGATAGCCACGCGATGAATGAGGCTTCGCCTTTGCTGAACCGACGACACGCATTGCAGAGTGCGGCCTGCGGGTTTGGTTGGCTGGCCTTGCGTGGGCTGGTGGCCGGAGTGGATAATCCATTGTCGCCGCGTCAGCCGCACTTTGCGCCCCGGGCCAAACGGGTGATTTTCCTGTTCATGCGCGGTGGTCCGTCGCAGGTCGATTCCTTCGACTACAAGCCTAGGCTCAGCCGGAGGCACGGCGAGCAACTCGGCTCGGGCCGCCAGTATTTTCAGTCGCCGTGGCAATTTACCCAGCACGGCCAATGCGGCCTTCCGGTCTCCTCGCTGTTTCCCAATCTGGCCAAGCACGCCGATGATCTCTGTGTGTTGAACAGTTGCCAAACGGACATCGGCAACCATCCACAAGCCATCCTCCAGATGCTCACGGGTAGCTTTCGTTTCGTCCGTCCGAGCGTGGGGGCGTGGGTGACGTATGGGTTGGGGACGGAAAATCAGAACCTGCCCGGCTTCATTACCATCACGCCGGATTTCTCAGCTGGCGGCGCGCAAAAACATGGCGCGGCGTTTTTGCCTGCGGCTTGTGCCGGTACGGTGATTGGCAATGGCGGGGTGGGCGACGGAAAAGGAGCGCAGCCACTCAAGGATTTCAAGCTGCCCTTTACCCGCCCTTCTGGACAANCAGTGGGNAGTCAGCGGCGGCGATTGGATTTGCTTCAGTCTTTAAACGAGGAACGCCTCGTCGCCGACCGTGTGAACGACCCGCTCGAGAGCATAATCCAGTCCTACGAATTGGCTTACCGCATGCAGAGCGAATTGCCCGCGATGATCCAGACACAATCGGCTACGGCGGCGGAGAAGAAACTCTACGGNATTGACGATCCGGATCATCAAGAGGCGGACAATTTCGGCCGCGCCTGCCTGATGGCCCGGCGCTTTGCCGAGGCTGGTGTGCGGTTCATTCAACTGAATCACGGCTTTTGGGATCATCATCGTGACCTCGAAAAGGGTATGACCCAGCACTGCCTCGAGACCGAGCGGTCCATCGCTGGGTTGCTTACCGACCTCAAACAGCGGGGTCTATTGGACGACACATTGGTTTTATGGGGAGGGGAATTTGGGCGTCCGCCGATCCTCAACAAGAACCTTGGGCGTGACCACAATGCGGCCGGGTTCACCATGTGGATGGCCGGCGGCGGCGTGCGTGGTGGTTTGCGGTACGGCTCCACGGACGAAACCGGTCAAACCGCCACCGAGAACAAAGCGCACCTGTACGACATNCATGCNACGTTGTTGCACCTTATTGGCCTTGATCACGAACGCCTCACCTACCGCTATGGCGGTCGCGATTTCCGCCTTACCGACGTCCACGGGCACGTCATCAAAAATATCATCTCGTAGCCTTGTCGGCAGAGTTGGTTGTCGTTCGTGCCTCAACAATCCCTGATTAGTTACATGAAAATCTGGCTGTCCATCGCCTTCTCACCACCGGTCGTGCGGCGTGCGCTCAAGTACGCTGTCATCGTCGGTGCCGTTCTCATTGCCATTAACCACGGGGACGTCATCGCGCGCGGCGACATGACCCCACTACGCTGGGCCAAGGCGGCCCTGACCGTACTGGTGCCTTATTGTGTCTCCACGCTCTCCAGTGTCGAGGCAATGAGGGCCGCTTCCGCCTGATTTAGGTTTTGTAATAATTCTAATACTGAGACTTNGAATTATTCTAAATCTTGACAGAGTTAGGTGTTTGGTTAAGTTCCGGCCATCATGAGGAACGTCAAGTCGCGTACAGTGTTTGTGCCGCCGCGGCGCGGAGGGTCGGATTTGGGGGAGCGGATTAATGACGCGGGGCTGCGGCCGACGCCGCAACGGCGGCACGTGTATGGGGTGTTGCTNGATAAAAAGGATCACCCGACGGCGGAGGAGGTNTATTTGCGGTCGCGTGAAGGCATGCCGGAGATCTCGATGGCGACGGTTTACAACTGTCTTGATGCGCTGGTGAAATGCAGTCTGGTGAANCCGGTGCGGACGGATNAGGCGGCGACGCGGTATTGTCCGAACATGAATGAGCATGCGCATTTTCACTGNGAGGNGTGCGGGCAGATTTTTGACATCGAAGGGTCGGCGAAGCCGCGTGAGGCGGGGCTGCGGATGCCGCGCGGGTTCAAGGTACGGCAGTTTGAAATGTCGTTGAGCGGGTTGTGCAAGGAGTGCGCGAAGGAGAAGTGAATTTGAAATGAGCAGTACGGAGACCATCGACCGGTTTGTGGCGCAGGAGTACAAGTGGGGCTTCTACACGGATGTGGAGGCGGACACGCTTCCGCCGGGGCTAAATGAGGGGGTGGTGCGGCATATCTCGGCCAAGAAGGAGGAGCCGGAGTGGTTGCTGGAGTGGCGACTGAAGGCGCTGCGGCACTGGATGGAAATGGTGGAACCGACTTGGCCGCATGTGGAGTATCCGCCGGTGGATTTTCAGGGCATCAGTTATTACTCGGCGCCGGGGGCGAAAGACAAGGATCGCCCGAAGAGCCTGGACGAGGTGGACCCGAAGCTTTTGGAGACGTACGACAAGCTGGGCGTGCCTCTGCACGAGCGCGAGCGGCTGGCGGGCGTGGCGGTGGACGCGGTGTTCGACAGCGTGTCGGTGGGCAC
>PBPF01000083.1 GCA_002724615.1 Verrucomicrobiales bacterium
TTCGTGATGCTGATCAATCCATTCGGGTCCATTATAACGTATGTCGGCACCGCGGCACGCGCCTTCTCAACGATCCAAACGGAAACTGCGGAAAGTTTATTACCTGTCCTTACCACGCTTGGAGTTATGGATTGGATGGGTCACTCATCGGCGCGCCGCACATGGAGGAGACGGCTGGTTTTAAAAAGGAAGATTATCCTCTGATTGCCCCGGCCCAATACGAGTGGGAAGGCAATGTGTTCGTTCATCTTGGTCAAAACCCTGAGCCTTTCGAGCAGGCGTACGAACCTGTGCTTACCAAGTTTGCCCCGTGGTATCTGGGTGAATTGATTCCGGTGCGCCGAGAGGTTTATGAGGTGGCGGCTAACTGGAAGTTAATCGTTCAGAATTACTCCGAATGTTATCACTGCCCCATTATTCATCCGGCTTTGGAGAAACTAAGTCATTACCGAGATACTGAGAATGATCTGGATGAAGGACCTTTTCTTGGAGGGCCCATGCGGATTGGTCAAGAGGGAGGTGGTTTAAGCACTAATGGGAAACGGGCTGCGGCGCCCTTGCCGGGTGTCAAAGGAGAGGATTTGCAGCGGGCTTATTACTATCTTTTGTTTCCGAATCTTCTAGTCAGTCCGCAACCGGATTTCGTCATGATCCATCACTTGCAGCGGGTAGCTCCGGACCATACCCGGATTGTATGCCAATGGCTCTATCATCCTGAGGCTATCGCCACAGATGGATTTGATCCTCAACCTACTTTGAATCTTTGGGATGAAATTAACCGGCAGGATTGGCGCGTGAGTGAATTGACGCAGGAAGGCGTGGGGTCGAGGGCTTACCGGCCGGGGCCATACTCGGCATTGGAGACGATGCCGGCGGCATTTGATCGCGAGTACCTGCGCGCGATGGGGGAGTAAGCGNGNCCATTCACAAGGGGTGAATGACTTGGCATGGACGGTGCGGNTGGGGGTATCTAGCCTACGGGCATGAGGAGGGTTTTATTTTTCCTATGCGGTGTGCTTATGGGNTTTCCGGCGTGGGCTGTGGATGTGGAGGAGCACCGGACGATTGCGTCGGCACGACGGGCATATGAAAGCGGGCGGCACGAGCTGGCGGTGCGGTTGTTGACGCGGACCTTGGCGCTGGAGAAAAAGGAGAAAGAGCCAGTGGTGGCGGTGATCGCACGTGCGCATTACGACTTGGGACTGAACTACCGAAAGCTACGTGAACTGGACAAGGCGCTGGAGCATCACAGGGAATCGCTGCGGCTGGACACGCAGGCCTTGGGCGAGGAGCACNCGAACATTGCGTATAGCCGTATGGCGCTGGGTCTGGTTTTGGCGGACAAGGGGGAATCGGGCAAGGCNCTGGGGCATTTCCGGGCGGCACTGGCGATCCTGCAGAAGGCGGAGGCGAACGGTGGCATTCTGGCCGATACGCGTATGAACATGGGCAAAGCACTGCTGGCGTCGGGCAAGGCAGTGCCGGCGATCGCGGAGTTTGAGCAGGCACGGGNTTTGCGGGGTAAATTGTTTGGGCTGGAACACCCGATCATGGCGAGCACGTATGCGCACATCGCCAATGCCCACATGGTGGCAGGGGCGCATGGGAAGGCGGTGCAGTATCTGGAGCCGGCGATGGGGATTTTAAAGAAGAAGCTGGGGGCAGGACACATNCACGTGGCGGAGACGCACCTGAGCCTAGCAGAGGCGCGGTTGGGTTTGAAGGACAGCGCNGGGGCGATGGAGAGTTTGAAACAAGCGCTGGCGATTCACCAAAAGACACTGGGGGCGGAACACAAGGCGACAGCAGCGATCGCGGAGAGAATTCGGATGCTGGCGGGACGGAAGCGTTGAGCTGAATCTAAAAGGAGCCCCGGGGCGCAGGTTGCGTGCGTTGCCCGGGGATTTTTTATCTTCGGGTGGACCAGAAGTCGCGGGCAGTGGGAATGCGGCGTGAGTCGCGGTGGTATTGATAAGAGATGCGCTTGAGGTTGGGGAGGGCCTTGAGAAAGTTGATGTTGCCGTGGCGTGGCGGGAGGATGAGTTCCTCGAGTTGGGTACACTGGGCAAGGGGTGCNAGGTCGGTGAGGTTTTTGCAGCCATCAAGGCGTAGCTTACGGAGAGGCATGCCGGCNAGAGGGGCGATGGTNNTGATGGGTGTGTGATCGAGATGNANGCCCTGTAGTTGCATGCCTTTTAACGGCGCGAGATCGGTGACGCGGGTGGCACTGAGGTAAAGGTAGTGTAGAGGCATGCCCTTGAGCGGGGTGAGGTCGGTAACGGGTGAGTAGGCGGCGGTGAGAGCCTTGAGAGGCATGCCGGCAAGCGGTGCTAGGTCGGTGACGGTGGTGAAGGCGATGTAGAGTTCCTCAAGAGGCATGCCGGTGAGGGGCTTTAGGGAGTGGATACGAGTATGCCAGAGGTTGAGGTGGATGACAGGGAGGTTTGCGAGCGGGGCAAGGTCGCGGATGTGGGTCTCGGCGAGGTTGATCTTGAGGAATCCGCGGGGANCGATGACAAGGCGGTTAGGGCCGTGAGGGGCGAGGATGGATTGGGCGGTTTCGCGCGCGTGTGTGGCGGCTTGGTTGATGCGGGCGTCCATGGCCTCGGCCTCGGCACTGCGCCCTTGGGCGGCCATTTGCTGGCGCAGATGCAGAAGGTGGTGGAGTGGCACGGGTTGGTCGACGATGACCTTGGTGAGAAGAGCGTTGCTGAGTTGCAGGTTGTCGTTTGCAGCTTGGCGGGAGGCGTCGAGTTGGATGACCTTGGCGAAGGCGTCGCGGGCTTGGGGGAGCTGCAGCAGCGATTGGTGGATGTTGCCCTTCAGNTGGNGGAACTCGGGTGACTCGGGCTCGAGGGTGATGGCTTGGTTTATGTTTTGCAGTGCGGCATTGAATTTTTTCTCGGCAACAAGCCCTTGCGCGGCCTGAAAATAGGCGGGTGCGGCTTGGCGGGCCTGGGCGCGGGTTTGCTGGAGTTGCTCGGTGGTAAGGTGTGAATGGATGGCGAAGCCCAGACTGAGCAGGATGATGATGGCACTGGCTGCGGCGAGTGTGCGATGTCGGCGAAGGGTCAGGCGAAACTGGCGGAAGCGCCCGGCGTGTTCGGCCTGCGGAGCAAAGCCGGCTTGATGCGCGGCGAGGTCGCGTTGCAGGTCATCGACAGTGGCATAGCGGCGGGAAGGTTTGCGCGCAAGGGCCTTCATGGTGATTGCCGAGAGGCCCTCGGGGACGCGTCGCTCGGGGAGGTGCTGCAGAACAATATTGCCGGTGGCCTTTTGTGCCTCGGGCTTGTTAAAGGTGTCAGGGGGGTCGATTTTGCCGGCACGGATTTTCTCAAGCACTTCCTTTTCATCCGCGCCGGAGACGGGGGGGCGCAGGGTGAGGAGGTTGTAGAGGATTGCGCCGAGAGCGAAGATGTCCGAGCGCTGGTCGATGTCATCTAGACGTCCCTCGGCTTGTTCGGGGGCCATGAAGTTGGGGGTGCCCATGATGGTGCCGTAACGGGTGGCGGGCTTACTCTCGGTGGTAGGATCGTGGTCAGTGGGATGGATGGTCTCTGCGTCCGGCTCTGGTTCGCCGAGAATTTTGGCAAGACCCCAGTCGGTGACGAGCACTTCGCCGAACTCACCCAGCATGANGTTGGCGGGCTTGAGGTCGCGGTGGAGAATGCCTTGGGAATGGGCAAAGGCGATGGCGTCGCAGATTTTCTGGAAGATCGCGAGCAGGCGCGCGAGGGGGTATTGCTTTACGAGCGCGGCGCGGCCCTTGCGAAGTCCGTCTAGGACTTCCTTGAGGTTGGTGCCGCGCACATATTTCATGGTGTAAAAATCGCGGCCTTGGGCGTCGGCTCCCAAATCATGGATAGGGATGATGTGGGGATGCTCGAGTCGTCCGAGAACGAGAGCTTCCTGAGTGAAGCGGCGACGCAGGCCAGCGGACTTGGCCATTTCGGGTGTGAGAATTTTCAGCGCGACAGTACGTTGCAGGTGCTGGTCGTGGGCGAGTGCCACTTGGGACATGCCGCCTTGTGCAATGGTTTCCTGAATTTCATAACGAGGACCAGGTTGGGGCGGTGGTGCTTCCTCGGGCTTGGGCGCGGACGTGGCGGTGAGGACCAGCTCGGTGGCACCGACGTGCAGTGTTTGGCCCAAGCGGAAAGTTTGGCGGCCGGTGATTTTCTGATTGTCGATGAAAGTGCCATAGCGTCCGCCGACATCCTCGATGGCAAGTGTATCGCTGAGGATAAGTTTGGCGTGTTTGCGGGAGACCTCGGGGCTGTCAATGTGGATGGGACATGCCTGATCGCGGCCGATTAGGTATTCGCCGGGCACAAGCGTATACTGCGCCAAGCTTTCGCCTTCGCGCTGGGCGACCAACTGGATGGCCGGCAACGGCATGGGTGCTATTCCTCCTTGGTCCGGCGATGTGCCGGATGGCCTTCTTTTTATTGAAAATGGGCCGGTTTGTCGAGTCTGAAGGCGGTTTCGGATTGCAATGGAGGCGGGGATGCATATGATGCCGCGCTTTGCACTGAACACGCCGCATGCGTCAACTGCCTGCTATAGCTTGGAATGCGTTTATGGAACTGGTTCGCCAGCCGGTGTTCCTAGTGTTGTTCACGATCTCCACAAGCGTATGCATTCTGCTCGCTGCGGTGACATATTTTGGTTTTGGCAGCAACGACGTCGGACGCGAGGTGGAGGCGTTTGACAAGAAGCTGGTCGAGAACGGGGCACTGACGGTGATGTTCATCTCGGGCTTGTTCGGCGCGGTGTTGTGCGCATCGTCCTCGTTGGCAGAGGAGATCCGGACAGGCACAGCATTGACTGTGCTTTCCAAACCGGTGGGTCGGGTAACTTTTATTATAGGCAAGTACCTGGGGTTGGCACTGGCGTTGGTGGTGATGTGTTACGCGAACACAATTGGAGTGCTTCTTGCTAGTCGAATGTCGTACGACGCCTATGGCAACCCGGATGTGCTGGGGACGATAATTTTTTTCGGTGCCATCTTTTTCGCGTGNCATAGTGGCGGGAATGCTGAATTATTTCCTTAAAAAGCAATTCGTGCCGTGGGCGGTGTTCCTGACACTGGGAGCAATGACGCTGGCTTTCCTGACGCTGGGTGCGATGGACAAGCAGGTGGCGCACATTTTCTTGAATCACGAGATTGGGCACCATGCGAACTTCGCGGACCTTTGGGTGTGGACGCAGGGGATGGGGTATGATGCGACCACAGGGCAGGTGTTNACGACTGCGGATGAACGGTGGAGCAAGGCTGGCTGGTTTGCGGGGGTGAACTTCGGACTGCTTCAGGCNTCGGTATTGTTGTTATTCGCTCTGTGGNTACTAGCGGCAGTGGCATTGCTGTGTTCGACGCGGCTGTCATGGATGCCCACGCTTCTCATTTGCTTGGGAGTTTTCCTGATGGGNTTGATGAGCGACTACTTCTTCGGCAAGCGTGCACTGGGAGGGGCGTTTCTGACCGCGGGCGATACGCTGGTTTGGTCGCCAACGACGGCAACGGGTACTGGCACAACGGAGGCCAACGCGGTGGAGAACGCCAATCGTGGCGTTCCGGACAATGCGGTGACCGGCGATCCGGAACTGGTGCAGAACGAGGATCAGACTTGGACGGCGTTTGTGCGCTGGTGGCAGGTTTCAGAAGAGGGAACAGTGCGGTTGTTCCACATGGAGCCGCGGGGGGTGCAGGACCTGTCACGGGAACGGGTTACGGTAGAGGTTTACCTGCAGTCGGGCAACACGGAGCTGGCGCGCAACCGGCTGACGAACAATGTGCTGACACTTTATCAAGCCACGGAGGAAGATGCGCACACGGCGGACAGTCGTGCGTTTCTGGCGGGGCGCGAGTGCCGAGTGTCTTTCCAGAGCCTGAAGCAGGAGATGGCGCCACTGTTCATCCAGCGCCTTCTGGAGAATGAGGTACAAGCGCGGAAGACCGCCAAGGAGCTGCGGGATTTGTTTGTGGAGCAGGGGGTGGATCTGGATGAGGCTGTGTTTACGGGGTTGATTGAGGATCCCTCGGGTATCCCCGAGGCGGCGCGCAATATCGCTGAGGACATCGAGTATGAGTTGGACATTCTTTTCCCGGGCCACCTGTCTTTTTGGGTTTATCCGGAGGTGACACCGCCGGGGAACGGGAAATTACTGTTCTTGGCCGGCGAAGGCGGGACTGGAGAGGATGGACGAACGATCGCAGAGGAGGTTCCGCATGGTTCCTGGTGGGCGAATGTTCTTTACGTTTTGGTTCCGAACTGGCAGCTTTTCTGGCTCGCGGACGCCTTAGGACCAGGGAAGACTATTCCTTGGAGCTACGTGGGGCGTTCGTTGCTTTATGTGCTCTCGTATTTGGGAGTGGCATTGGCAATGGCCTTTTACCTGTTTGAGGATCGCGAGTTGAGCTGACCAAACCGATGGATACTAAGGTTAAAAAAGCCGGCTTGATGAACACCATCATCGCCTTCATGGGCGTGCTGGTGGCGGGGGGCGTGGTGCTGGCGATGGTTAGCGGGCCGGCGACCGGGTCGGAGGTTGAAGCGACCGCCTCGGGTGCTTCGGCGATGGCATGGCTGGTGACTGCCTTTTTGCTGATGGGATTTCTGGTGGCGGTATTCAGCTTCTTTCACATGCACCTGATCGATCGCGAGATGATCGAGACGTTGGAACACGATGCACTGTCTCGTGGATCGACCGATACCTCTATGTTTGAGGCCGATGCATTTCCCGCGAGGCGCACGCGGGAGCAGTTTGACAAGTGGTTCGTGCCGGCCTTCACGGTGGCGTTACTTTTGTTTCAGGGCATCACGGCCTATTATATTTACAGTGGTACTTTTGCTTCGCAATGGGAGGCGCGTACGGAGATGGCGGAGGCCACTTGGGCGCTGGCACTCTCGTCTGTTTTCGGGTTGATGCTATTCCTGCGTGGTCGTTATGCCACTTTACTCTCACGCATGGGTAAAGAGGTCATCCTGCAACCCGGCTCGGATTTCCTGCTGCTTGGGGCCTACATGTTTTTTGCGCAGTCAGTGGCGGCCGCTGGAGCGATGCTTGAGTATGCACACCTGCATCTGTATGTGGCTTACGGCCTTTGCATCCTGCTGGCGATACTAACGTTGGAGACACTCCTTCGACTGATCTTGGATATTTACCGGCCTCGCGTGGAAGGCCGAGAGGTGCGGCAGCTTTACCACAGCCGTCTGGTGGGGTTGATCAGTAAGCCGGAAAGCTTCTTTACCACCGCGGCGCATACTTTGGATTACCAGTTCGGCTTCAAGGTTTCCGGGACATGGGGCTATGAATTCATGCGTAAACGTCTGGGATCGATTGTGCTGCTCCAGTTGTTCGTGCTTTGGCTCTCCTCCTCGGTGGTCATCATTCAGCCCAATGAAGTGGGCGTGGTGCAGCGCGGTGGACAACCGCTGCGTCTCGACCCAGGCATTCGCCTGAAACTGCCGTGGCCGCTTGAGTCGGTGGAACGCTATCATCCTGAGGAAATCCTCACGCTGGTGATTGGCCCGGAGCAGAATCCCGAGCGTACACCGGAGACGCCTCACCTGTGGGACGTGCCCAACGTGCTGGGGTACGACAAGAACATCAGCATGCGCGACGACCTTTACAAGACCTACTACCTCACCAAGCCCAGTGAGGGCGTGGAGGGTAATGCCACTGACCCAGGCAAGGGCCACATGCTCTTTGGGCACGTGACTGTGAATTATCGGATTTCAAACGTTGAACAATGGTCACGTGCCAGTGCCGACCCAAAGCGGGCCTTGGCGCAGATTGCCGAGCGTGAGGTGACGCGCGAATTGCTCTTGCGCGATGCCAACAGCATTCTGACCGTTGAGCGCGGTGATGCGGCAGGTGAGATTCTAAAGAACATCAAGTCGACCGTTAAAGAGCATGACCTCGGCATCGACGTGGTTGGTGTGGGGCTGGCCGGTCTGCAGCCACCTCCCGAGCCACCGACAGTGCAGGTGATCTCATCACAAGACCGTGACAAGACCAAGGAAAGCGGATCCGAAGCGCCTACCTACGTGTTCACCAGCATGGCTGAGAGCCTGCTGGTGGAGGATGCCAAGCTTCAGATGTCCATGCGTTCGAAGGAGTCCAACGCCACGGTAGCGGGTGTGGTGTCCACTAGTATTTTGAAGCGTGCGGAGGCTGAGGCATTGAAAATTAGTCGCGAGAAAATGGTTGATAATAAGACCCTTGGCGAATTCGTGAAGACCTTTCGGAAGTCGAAGGTGGTGTTCCCATACTTCCAGTACCTCGAGCAGTATACTAAGGCGGTGGGCGCCGCGCCGCGCAAATGGGTGATCGTCGGATCAAATCCCAATGACCGCATTCGGATTGAAAACAAGAAAACCGGCGGGCTCGGCAATATAACCGAGGCGGTGACGGGCCCTGATGAATAATTTATTATGAAAG
>PBPF01000084.1 GCA_002724615.1 Verrucomicrobiales bacterium
TGCTCTTGTCTGGCTGGAAATGGTACGCCGCACTGGCCGCAATCCCAGATGACAACAGCCCAAAGCCGACCCACATTAGGCGTGTCATTGCAGTTTCCAACCGCTGCAATGGGGGCAGCTTTGATAAAATTGCACGAAATTTGTGAATCTTTAAATCACGCTCCTGCGTGAGGTACATCCCTGCGGCCGCCGCGCTCAAACCAAATGCCCCCAATGCCAGTGCACCCAGTGTCCGGTGTAGATTGCCCCAAACGCCCGTGTAATCTCGTGCTTCACCGGGCAGGACATCCGGATCCATTCCCGGGATCAAGGCGAACACACCCATCACGAAAAGAAGCGGCGAAGCAAACGCCCCCACAAAACGCAGTCGCCGCCAAAGTCCCATTACCAAGTAGCCCCCTACAATCGCCCAGATGATAAACGTCAAGGTTTCGTACAAATTCGTAACTGGACATCTGGGCGGATCATACTTGAAGGCTCGAATGGCAATGGAAATTGTCTGGAAGACAAAACCGCTGCCCAAGAGGCTGTAAGCCGTCCAGTCATCCCGCCGAAAGCCGCGCCGCCAAAGGAACAGCGAATACACCATGCCGATGCCATAAATGGTGACAGCGATGCAAAAATAGGCTTTGTCGGACCAGTTCAAAAGGAACGCGAATCCTTGCACAGATTTGATCAAATCTCAATTTTCAAATCGTGTTGAAGCTTCGCGGCGGCGGTGAATGGATGCTGGATAATTGAAAATTGAAAACTGAGCTTTCCGAACTTATCTTTCCCTTGTGACACGCTTGGGGGTTTACACACTATTTGCGCTGGCCATGTGCCTGCCCGCGGCTGAGTACCTGCCCGCCAAGAACGTTCGTCCGCCTGCCGTGCAGCGCGAGTTTCGTGGCGCGTGGATTGCCACGGTTAACAACATCGACTGGCCCTCGAAACCCGGCCTTACCACTGCCCAACAACAGCGCGAGTTGCGCGTCATCATCGATCGCGCCGCCAAGCTCAAGCTCAACGCGTTGATCTTTCAGGTGCGGCCCGCGTGCGATGCGCTGTACGTCTCGCGACTGGAGCCGTGGTCCGAGTATCTCACCGGCAAAATGGGTCAGGCTCCAAAGCCCGCGTGGGATCCACTTGCCTTTGCCATCACTGAGGCGCANCGGCGNGGGNTGGAANTGCACGCATGGTTCAATCCGTTCCGCGCCCGCTACAAGAGCCCCAAGGGCATTGCCGCCGCCACGCANATCAGNCGCAAGCAGCCCACGCTTGTGAAAAGCTATGGNGGTTACCAATGGCTNGACCCCGCCGAGCCCGCCGCGCAGGCCCATTCGATGGCCGTCATTCTCGATGTCGTACGCCGCTACGNTGTCGATGGCGTGCATATCGACGATTATTTTTACCCCTACCAAGTCCGNGACACCAAGGGCAAGNTGGTCGACTTTCCCGATGATGCCAGCTGGAAAAAATACAAAGGCAAGCTCTCCCNCGGCGACTGGCGGCGCGACCACATCAACAGNTTCGTGCAGCGCATGTATGCGGAGGTCAAAAAGATTCGGCCCTGGGTCAAGGTCGGCATCAGCCCCTTCGGCATCTGGCGCCCCGGTTANCCGAAAACCATCAGGGGCCTCGACGCCTACGACAGCCTTTTCGCCGACGCCCGTAAATGGCTGAACCAAGGCTGGCTCGACTACTGTGCGCCGCAGCTCTACTGGAGCATCGAGTCGACTGGCCAAAGTTATCCCAAGCTGCTGCGCTGGTGGGCCGGCGAGAACAAGCAGCGGCGTCACCTGTGGATTGGCAACAACTCCGCCAAGGTCAACCCGTGGAAGNCCGATGAAATNNTAAAGCAAATCACCCTCACACGAAAGGAGCGCGGCCCNACCGGCAACATCCACTGGAACGTCAGCGCACTCATGCACAATCGCGGCGGCTTGGCCACGCAGTTGGCCAAGACCGCCTACCGCGAGCCTGCCCTCGTGCCCGCTTCCCCGTGGCTCGACAAGCTGCCTCCGCAACGGCCACAAGTATCCACCAAGCCCGCCGCGAAGCCCGGCCAGCTGCTGTTGAGCTGGGCGGGTCACCGCCGCGAGCCTGTCGCCCGTTGGGTGTTTCAAATGCGAATTCAAGGCAAGTGGACTGCTCTCATCTTTCCCGGCGCGCAAACCACCGCACTCATGAACATCACGGGTTCCGCCGCCCCCGATGCCTTCGCNCTCACCGCGNTCGATCGCGCNGGAAACGCCAGCGCACCAGCGGTTTATTCGAGAAAGTGAANTGCACCTTCGCGNGTTCTTCTGGCGCGCCAAGAATTAAAACAACGGCAGCGGCTTGCCGTCACAAAGCGGCAACGGNCGGTTGTCGGCATCGTAAATCATGTGATGCGGATCAATGCCCATCGCNTGGAANATGGTCGCGTGCAGGTCTGGCGGGCCGCAGGCTTGCTCGGCGGGCTCGAAGCCGGTGGGGTTGGAAGCGCCGTAAACTTGCCCGCCACGAATGCCACCGCCGGCGAACACCGCCGAGTAAACGCCCGGGAAATGATCGCGCCCGGCAGCGCCGTTTATCTTCGGCGTGCGNCCGAAGTCAGTGAGCATCACCACCAGCGTCTCGTCCAGCCGCCCGCGTGCGTGTAAATCCTCCACCAATGCCGATGCCGCCTGATCAAACGGAGGCAGCATGTTGTTCTTCAGCTTGTTGAAATTGTCCGCGTGCGTGTCGAAATGCGATCCTNTGGAGCCATTGAGATCACCCGCCGCACAATACACNGTGGCCACGGGCACGCCGGCCTCCGTCAGTCGTCGCGCCGTCAGCACGCTTTGCCCGCAAATGTGCATGCCGTATTTTTCTCGCATCGCACGTGGCTCTTTCTCGAGGTCAAACGCCTCGTGCACCGTCGGGTTCAACAACATGTCCANCGCCAACTCTTGNCTGCGCCCCACTGCNCCGGCTGCGGACTGGAGAGCGGGTTGTTTGGNCTTGCCGAAGCCGTCAACGAGACTGCGGCGACGTCCCAGTCTATCCCGACTCAAGCCCTCNGGCAGCTCGAGGTTGATGCGTCCGGAGGTTGGTGATTTGCCTTGGTAAATTTTCAGTCCCTTGCNGGGCGGGCGAAANACCGCCGGATCCATGCCCATACCGAGGAAGCCGGCGTCCTGGCCGTTGGCCACGCCGCCATCGTAAATCGTGTACGGCAGCGCCACCGCACCCGGCAGCACGCCTTTCACCGCGCCAGCATCCTTGCGCGCGCGCCAAATCATCGAGCCAATGCACGGCCAATCCGCGCGCGTGGCGGGCCAGTTGCCACTGGGATTCTGCGGCGCGTGCCCCGTGAGATTCCAGTAAGCACCCGAACGATGGCTGGGCGCATTGTGATGCGCGCTGCGCACGACTGCCCAGTGTTTCATCGTGCGGGCAAAACCCGGCAANTGTTCGCCAATGCGAATGCCGGGTACGGTCGTNGGGATTTCCTTAAAAATGCCGCGGATGTTCTTGGGCGCGTTGGGCTTGAGGTCAAACGTGTCCAGATGACTGATGCCTCCCCAACAGAAAAGCACGATGCAATTCTTAGCGCGGCCGAAGCCATTAGCACCCTCCGAAGCATTAGCGCGNAAGGCGAGCAACTCNGGCAAAGCCAGTCCGCCCAAGCCCAGTNTCAAGAAATCACGCCGATCCAAATTCACCTCCGTTTATGATAGCAGACCGAGGAAGGGCTGTAAGCCGAATTTTGTCTGCGCGGTTGCCCGCGGAGAGGATCATTTATCTGTTGCGACCTAACCCGGGGCCGGGATCGTTTCCGATCGCGGGACGGGCCGTCCCATGGCCCCCTATTTGGTCTTGCACCCGATGGGGTTTTCCGTGCCGCCTCGCTTACGCTCGGCGCGGTGGGCTCTTACCCCACCTTTTCACCCTTACCCCGGCCGGAGCCGCGGCGGTTTNTTTTCTGTGGCACTTTCCGTCGACGATCTCTTTCGAAATTGCCGCCCGCGTGTATCCCGGGGTGGTCCTCGGGTTACGCGGCATCGCGCCCTGCGGTGTTCGGACTTTCCTCCCCCGGCGAATCAACACCGGAAGCGATCCTCCGCCCTTCCAAGGTCTGGAAGACGCTATTAGTTTTAGCGGGAAAATGCAAGTGGGAGACTAGTCGTACTCGTCGACTGCGGCCTCAAGAACCATCTTGCTAGTGTAGTAGATAATGACACCGCAGTGCGGGCAGAAGTTGACCTTTTCGCCATGCTTGCAATCGACAATGACCTGTGGCGGCAGTTTCATATGGCAATGGCCACAGACTGCGTGGTCGATGCCACTGACGGCACTGGGGCCCTTGTTGGTGAGCAAGCGCTCGTAGCGGTCGAGTGTGCTGTCGTCGACTTGTTCGGAAATCTCGTCGCGCTGTGTATTGGTGTCGTCGAGAAGGGACTGGAGATTTTTTTCGCGCTCATCAATGGCGGCGTGGGCGGCGGCCTTGTCGGCGTTGGCGGCGTCCAGGTCTTTCTGGGCTGTGGCCACAACTTCGGCTTGTTCGTCGGCCTGCACCATCAGCTCCAGTTCCTGATCCTCGAGGTCGGAGATTTTTTTTCGGCAATGTTCGATCTCGCGCGCGAAGGCTTGGTACTCCTTGTTATCCTTGGTTTCGAGCTGCTGATGGGCGAACTTGGCGATGGATTCTTCATTGGAGGTCACCTCCAGCTCGAGTTGCTTTCGGGCGGTCTCGATTTCGTTGGCCTTGTGTTTGGCGGCCTCGTGGGCCTGCTCGGCGGAGTGGGAACGGGTGTCGGCGGCGGCTCGTTCAGTGGCCAAGCCGCGCAGCTCGGCTTCGGTTTCCAGAATGATCCGATCGCGTTCGCGCAGAATCAGCAGTTTTTCAATGACCTCAAGCATGCGGCGCGCCCAACCTAGAAGCCCCGGGCGGACAAGTCAATGGCGGTTGCGGTGAATTGTTTTGTCTGGTCAAAGGTTGGGCCCATCGGCAGTCTCCCCGCTTTCTCAATGCGCGAACAGGTCATCATTCTTGATTTTGGGTCGCAATACACGCAGGTGATTGCGCGCCGCATTCGTGAATGCAAGGTGTACTCGACGATCCTGAAGTATGATACGCCGGCGGCGGAAATTGCTGCGCTACAGCCCAAGGGCATTATTTTGTCCGGTGGCCCGGAGAGTGTGTACAGTCGCAAGGCTCCTCTGCCTGACCGGAAGATTTTTGAGCTGGGTGTGCCGATCCTGGGCATCTGCTATGGTCTGCAGTTGATGGCCAAATACCTGAAGGGAAAGGTTGAGCCGGGGCAGAAGCGCGAATATGGCAAGGGCATGCTGAAGGTGAAGAGTAGCGCTTGTGCCCTGTTTAAAAAACTGCCGCGTGAGTTGCAGGTTTGGAACTCACACGGGGACAAACTCACGCGGCTGCCCGCCGGCTTTAAGACAGCGGCCGTCACGGAAAACTCGCCCTATGCGGCTATCGAAAACCGCAAGCTGAAGTTCTTTGGGTTGCAGTTTCATCCCGAGGTGGTGCACACGCCGCGCGGCAAGACCATCATTCAAAATTTTGTCCATCAAGTCTGCGGCTGCGGTCGCAAGTGGACGATGCGCAGTTACATCGATCAGGCGGTGGACGATATCCGCGCGCAGGTGGGCGATGAGCATGTGATCCTTGGCTTATCCGGTGGCGTGGACTCCAGCGTNGCTGCCGCGTTGCTGCACCGTGCCATCGGCAACCAGCTCACCTGCATCTTTGTTAACAACGGCGTGTTGCGNGCGCACGAGGCGGAGGTGGTGCAGGAGGTATTCGGGCGCAACTTTAAGATCAAGCTAATCTACGAGGAAGCNACCGACCAGTTTCTGAAAAAACTCAAGGGCGTCACCGACCCTGAGACCAAGCGCAAGCGCATCGGAAAAACGTTTATCGACGTCTTTCAGGCTGCCACCAAGCGCGCNGGCAAGGCGAAATTTCTCGCGCAAGGCACGTTGTACCCAGATGTTATTGAGTCGGTGCCCATCGCCGGAAATCCCGCAGCGCTCATCAAGAGTCACCACAANGTCGGCGGCCTGCCCAAGAACATGAAGTTCAAACTGGTGGAGCCGTTNCGNTGTNTNTTTAAAGACGAGGTGCGGCTGCTTGGCAAAGAACTGGGNCTCCCCGACGAGATCGTCTGGCGCCAGCCCTTCCCCGGCCCCGGTCTGGCTGTGCGTGTGCTGGGCGAGGTAACGCGCGAACGTCTCGAAATTTTGCGCAANGCCGACCGCATCGTCGTCGAGACAATGAAAAACGAAGGCTGGTACTACAAAGTGTGGCAAAGCTTTGCCGTGCTGTTGCCGGTGCGCAGCGTGGGAGTGATGGGTGACGAGCGCACTTACGACTACACNATNGCCGTGCGTGCNGTGGAAAGTCAGGACGGCATGACCGCNGACTGGGTTAAACTGCCCCACGGCATCCTCGAGACCCTTTCCAGTCGCATCATCAACGAGGTGCAAGGCGTCAACCGCGTCTGCCTCGACATCTCCAGCAANCCTCCCGCCACCATCGAGTGGGAGTAATCAGAAAAGCACTTCCGCCATTTGACTTGTGCTTGTTCTACGCGTAGATTGCGGCGCGTCCCAGATTCATCCGGTCCAACGANCGGAAAGGATACGCCATGCAATCACCCAGCCAACGNCCCAAGATTCTAGCCATCAGTGTGTTGATTATAATNGCTATGGTNTGGATTGGCAGGCCGCCAATAGAATCGACAGTTNCCGAAACAGAAGATGCGCCAACCGCGCGTCAGCAGATGGATGCCGCGCGTTCGAACTGGGCGTTGCACCTGTCGATTGACCATCATTTTCCAGGGGCGCTGCACAAGGATGATGAAGTTGGTGCAGATGTCAGCGCTCGTGAAAAGGTGTCTCTTGCTGGGGATAGCACCGACTCCGATATGGCTGAAAAAGCCCTCAGGGGTCGTTTGGAACCACATCGTCCGCGCCTTCCATTTAGTCATGTAAATATTAACGGCGTAGCCGCTCATCCCGATCGGGTAATTGCTCGGCTTGACGCCGACACTGATGTGGCCGAGTTCCAGTCTTTCCTGAAAGAGAATAACATGCGGCTTCTTAATGATCCTGCCAAAGAACATGGTTTGGCCATCATCAAAACTCCCGCGCCGCACACCGGTCCCGACTCTGGAGTGGCGGTGGTTAAGCAGACCAAGGTGCTGCAAACCTCCGGGTTGTGTCAATTTGCAGAGCCTGACTANGTGATTAGCTCAATGGACACACGGCCCNGTGACCGCGGGTTTTCCGACGGCTGGCTGTGGGGCTTGCACAATGCCGGCCTGTGGGGTGGCACGTCCGGCATGGATATCGGCGCATTGCAGGCATGGGAAACCACCACCGGCTCAAACAATGTTACTGTGGCGATCGTTGATACCGGAATCCGCGCAACTCACCACGACCTATCCGCCAATCTGTGGATCAACGAGGATGAAATTGCAGGGAACGGGGTCGACGATGATGACGATGGTTACGTAGACAACCGCCACGGCATTGACGCCCTCAATAACGATGGCGATCCNAATGACGACAACGGCCATGGCACCCATGTGGCCGGCACTATCGGTGCCTCCGCAAACAACGGTTATTTGCACGTTGGAGTCGCATGGCAGGTGCGCCTGATGGCCTGTAAGTTTCTCGATGCCGACGGGAGCGGTTACCTGAGCGGTGCGGTTCGCAGCATCGACTTCGCCGTGGCGAATGGCGCGCGCGTCATTAATTGCAGCTGGGGCAGTTGGGGGTACAGCCGAACGCTATATGACGCCATCGAGAATGCCCNCAACGCCGGCGTGCTGGTCGTCTGCGCCGCAGGTAATTCCGGTATCAGCACTGACAGCTTCCCCCACTCGCCGTCTGCCTACGACCTCGACAACATCATCTCTGTCGCTGCCGTGGACAGCCGCGGCCATCGCCCCTCATGGTCCAATCACGGGCGCGACACAGTGGACGTCGNNGCACCCGGTGTATCCATCTTGTCCTGCACGTCGCAGTCCGATTCGGGCTATGCTTTTTGGAGTGGCACCAGCATGGCTGCCCCGCACGTCTCAGGAGTCGCGGCCTTGATGCTGGCGGACAACCCCNACTTGAGTCTTGGAGAGTTAAAGGATCGCATCCTAAATACGAGTCGTCCGCTCGATAGCCTGAAGGATGTCACCGTCTCCGGCGGCATGGTTCAGGCCCACAAAGCGTTACAGGGTGGAGGTGATGGCACGCTGGAGTTGGCAGTGACNATTTCCGACGACCCGTTGAAAGGCGGCCAGACTGCCACGCTGTATGCGCGTGTTACCGATGTTGTNCCCGTTCTTGACGCTACCGTCACGGGCACTGCCGGGACCGAGTCGCTGACTTTTGCTGACCACGACAATGACGGCGTCCATACCGCCACGTTTACCGTCCCTGCCGACCGTAGTATCTCGACGTTCACGGTCAACGTCTCTGCCAGTGCAGTNGGCAAGACCTCTGCAGAAGCCGAGCTGGACTATTTTGTGATCCATTCACCATCCAACGACAACTTCGCGAAACGCTCCGTGCTCAGTGGTTCCACGCTCACTTTGTGGCACTACAACAACGTTGGCGCCACCGCTGAACGCGGTGAGCCCCGCCATTATTATTGGCGGCCCCGTGCCTCGATCTGGTTCGAATGGACCGCCCCTTANACCGGNATCGCCTACCTGACAACAAAAGGGAGTGATTTTGATACTGTNATGGCCGTGTATCGCGGCGACCGGATGAGTCANTTGCGCCGTGTGGCGCGTGATGACGACAGTGGCGGCAATCTCACCAGCGCCGTTTACTTCTGGGCAGTGCGCGGTCGGTCCTACCAAATTGCTGTCGATGGTTGGGATGGTGCGCAGGGTAATGTGCGTGGNCGGTTGCAGTTGTCCCGACCTTGGTGGAGGCGTTAACGCCGTTGGCCGCCCGTCATGGGCACGAACCGGACTGGTAACACCGCTGTTCGCCGTACCTCGCTATCCGTTTTTTCCAGCAGATACAGTTCTTGGCGGCCTTTGGATCCCACCGGGATGATCATGCGGCCGCCTTCCTTCAACTGCTCCACCAGCTTGGGCGGCACTGCCTCCGGTGCACAGGTGACGATGATGGTGTCAAACGGCGCAGCTTCCGGCCAGCCCGCATAGCCATCCCCAGTGCGTAGATGCACNTTGCTGTAACCCAGTCGTACCAAGTCTGCGCGCGCGCGGTCGGCCAGCGGGGCGACAATCTCAANGCTGTAAACCTCCTTCNCCAGCCTCGACAATATCGCCGCTTNGTATCCTGAGCCGGTACCGATTTCCAGCACACGGTGGGCGGGTTGAGGGTCGATCTGTTGAGTCATGAATGCCACCACNTACGGCTGCGAGATGGTCTGTTCATGGCCGATGGGTAGTGCGCGATCCTCATANGCCAAATGGCGGATTTCCGTCGGCACAAATTCATGGCGCGGCACTTCCNGCAAGGCTTTCAGGACAAGCTGGTTCGTGATGCCACGCTGGTCGCCTCGCAATTGCTGTTCCACCATTTGTTGGCGGGCCGTCGTGTAATCCATTGNGGCTTCTCCTCCCATTTCCGCGCCACAACCCGCAANCCAGTTCAACATGATGATGAGAAGCGCTTGTCGCATCCCTCATCAGGATAACTCAACGCCGCAATCTCGCAAGACTGACAAGACGTCTTTGNCCCTGGCATCGTGCAGCACCCGCANGTTGCCGCCCAGTGGCTCCCACNCCTTGGCGTTGGTTGGTCCCCACAAAGCCGCACCGGGCATACCGAGTACGCCAGCTAAGTGGGTGATCCCCGAATCGTGCCCAATGTAAGCTTTACACCCTGCGATCTGGCCGGCGAGTTTGTCCAGTGGAAGATTGCGGACCAGTTTCATCCGTTTGTCAGGGATCATCGGCAACAGGGCTTCCACGCNCTGAACGTCCGCCTCACCGCAGACGATCAGCAGACGGATATTTTGATTCATGAGAAACTCGCCAAGCAATTCTCGCCAAAACTCAATCGGCCAATTCTTTTTCTCGCTTCCACTTCCTGGATGGATCGCCAGCCACTCGCCCTCTCCATTCATTCCGGGGGTAATGCCCAGCCGGAGATCAATTGCCGGCTGTGTTTCACCGATGGAATCCAGTAACTGGCGGGACGCATGAAACTCGGAGGTTTCATCAATCGTCGATATCCCCTTAACCCATCCCCCGGTCCCACAACGACTCACATTCTCGCGCAACACGCCGTCTTTGTCGGACAAGAAGCAAATCACGGTAGAACTATCCGCAAAGACTGAGCACATCTGCTTGTCTAGTTCCGTTCCACGGGCAAAGAATCCAGACATTACCCGTGTATCCAGTGGCCAAGCTGCCTCGGCCAATCCACTTGCGGTCGCTAGTGGAACCATGGCCGCATTGCAGACCACCTCAAGTCGTGTACTTGGATGCCGCCGCCGCANTGCCGCCAGCACTGGCAGGGTCACGATAAAATCNCCGACAGCCCCGCCTCGGAGCACCATGATCTTTTCNGTGTCTTCAGTTTTACCCATTTCCAAATGCCGCTGGACAAACTCACCGACCGGTCTAACCTGCCTCAAGCACAAACTCAGTGAAACTGACCATGAAAAAATTCATCATCCTGCTTCCGGCGGTCGCATTGGTCGCCATTGGTCTCAGCTGGAATCTTTATGCGCCAGATGAACCCCGTACACCGGAACAGTTGGCGGCCGCGGNGGCCGAACTGGAAAAGAAAGCTGAAATCCTTGCTGGGCAAGGCAAGCGTGATGCAGCCGAGGCCACCATCGCCAAGGCCCGCGCCTTGCTAAAGCAGGCCGAAAAGGCGAAGCCCCGGCGCGAACGTGAAGAGGATCGGCGCGACCGGCCGCACGCAGACCGCGACCGCTCGCGTGAGGGTGACCGTGAACGGGATCGTGACCGCGATCGCGAACATCGCGAAGACGACCGCTCGCGCGATCGGGAGAACGGCGATGAAGACCATGGGGATGCCGATGAACGCGAACTTCGAGTCTGGGTACAACAGCAGGAACAGCGTATCCGTAAGTTGCGTGATGAGGGTAAAAACGAAGCGGCGCTAGAATTAATCAAGCGCGTACGCCAAGTAATCGCCGAGCATCGAAACCACGGGGACGATCGTCGNGAACGTGATCGTGAGCGGGGGAATGGCGAACGTGATCAGGAACGCGGCGAGGGCAAGCGCCGGGAGCACATCGCAGCCGCTATCGAGCATCTGCACGCTGCCGGCATGCACGAANTGGCAGAGAAACTGGAGGCTGAATTAAAGGGCCATAGAGAACGCGAACGGCGCGATGGTCATACGCGGGAACATCGACCCAATGAGGTGGAAAATCTGCGGCGCGAGGTGAATGAACTGCGGAACATGATCCGCGAAATCCACCAGCACCTGCGTGATCGCCGCGAACGCGACTAGGGCCATTGCTTTCAAGACGGCCCGGGCTGATCCGCCCCGGATTTTTTAGTTGCCCGCNATCGCAGGTTGCTTGAAGGCGGTGAGCCCTGCAACTAGGAGTACCAGCCCTACTACCAGTCGAATGGCACAGAATTTTTTCGTGCGTTGCACGTTGGAGTATTTCCAATCCATTGCATCCCGAAACCGCCACGGCGACACCGTGAACACAATGCCGCAGATAATCCAGATGTACGCAAACAAAATGAAAGGGATGCGCCAACCGGTGTCTTCCAGCCGTACGGTCTCGATGACCAGCTTGGCCAAAAGCATTAAAACGATGGCTATTCCGCGGACAGCCAGATAGTCCTTAAGGTAGTAACAGGCACCGATGCCCAGCAATACGAAGAAAACNTGCATCTTGCCTTTGTACACGCCGAAATCCGCTAGGTTTTCGTTTTCCAACACGACCACAAACCAGATTGTGCCGATGGCTATCAGGATGTAGCCCGCCACTACGTTGCGTGCGAGGCCCCGGAAAAACGCCGCCATCTTTTCCGGTTGCACCAATCCCCAAATCTGCGGGGCGCAGATTAGCAGGCTGACGATCACAGCCAAGGTGGTGGGTTCCAGCTGCGGCATGGGTTAGTTCAGGTTCACGATGGCGGGGTCGCCGTAGAGGGTGGTTTGGGTGGCTTCGGTGATGCGTATGGGCAGGAGTTGGCCGATGTGGCGCGGTGCGCCCTCGAAGACGGCAATCTTGTTGCAGCGGGTTCGGCCTTCAAGGCGGGCGGGGTTGCGGCGGCTGGGGCCTTCGACAAGGATTTGCATCTCTTGGCCCACGTGTTCGCGCAGTCGGTTGGCACGGATGTTATCGACGGTCTTCAAAACAGCGGCGTGCCGGGCCTCTATTTCAGCTTCGGGCAACTGCTCGGGCATGGCGGCGGCTGGGGTGTTGCGGCGCGGGCTGTATTTGAAGATGAAGGCGTTGTCGAACTGAATTTCGCGGCAGAGGTCAAGNGTTTGCTCGAGGTCNGCGTCGGTCTCGCCNGGGAAGCCGACGATAATGTCNGTGCCNATGCCGATGTCGGGAGCGGTGGCGCGGAGTTGGCGTACCAATTCTTCAAACCGTTCACGAGTGTAGCCGCGGTGCATGAGCTTNAGCATGCGGTTGCTGCCGCTTTGGACGGGGAGATGGGCGTGTTCCACCAACTTGGGCAGGCGTGCGTAGGCCTCGACGAGNTCCTCNCCATAGCCCTTGGGGTGCGGNGAGGTGAAGCGGATGCGCTCGATGCCATCAATCGCGTGCACGGCCTCGATAAGTTGCACAAAGGCGCTCTTGCCGTNCTTNACGCCNATCTCACGTTTGCCGTAGCTGTTGACGATTTGGCCGAGCAATGTGATTTCCTTCACGCCGCCTTCGGCCAATTCGCGGCACTCGGNGACGATGTCCTCGATGGAACGGCAGCGCTCGNGCCCGCGCGTGTAGGGCACGATGCAGAAGGTGCAGTATTGGTTGCAGCCCTGCATGATGCTGACAAAGGCGGTGACGGATTTCTTGGGCGCATTGCCGTTCAAAAGATGCTCACGAATGGTGGCTTCGCTGCCTTCCTCATCGTCCGTATCGACAATCTTTTCGCGGCGTTGTTGCAGTAGATCATCCACGTACTCGGCCGTCCGGTGAAACTTTTGCGTGCCCAACACGAGATCCACGTCAGGCAGTTGATCGATCAGCTCTTCCCCGCGGCTTTGCGCCATGCAACCTAGAAAGCCAAGCACGGCGGACGGGCGCTCCTTGCGCATCCGCCCGGCAACGGCCTCCATCTTGTTGANGGCCTTCTGTTCCGCCGNATCGCGCACGCTGCAAGTATTGAGCANCACCACGTCCGCCTTGTCGGCGTCCGTTGCCAGCGAATANCCNTTGGCCACGAGCTGTGCGGCGACCGCCTCGCTATCGCGCTCGTTCATCTGGCACCCGTACGTTTTCAGGTAGACACTGGGCATTTCAGAAACGGGGGACGGTACGTCAGCCACTGGCAAATTGAAAGAGCAAAGGGTGCTGGCTCGTTCTAACTGGAAACTGCGTGCGAACTTTGCTAAAACCCCGCAGCCTTCAGGTAACACCATGGCTGGAACCAAATCGCTTTCTGAACGCCGCCGGGCCTACTGGCGGGACAATCTTCGCATCATGGCGTGGCTGATGGCCGTGTGGTTTTTCGTTTCTTACGGCTGCGGCATCCTGTTTGTGGAANCGCTGAACGAGATCCGGCTTGGCGGCTACAAGCTCGGNTTNTGGATGGCGCAACAGGGTTCCATCTACGTGTTCGTGATCCTGATTTTCGTGTACGTCCGCCTGATGAATCGACTTGATGTAAAGCATGGCTTTGCCGAGGANAACGATGCACCCAGNNCGGAAACTGAACGCGAGGAGGAGAACGCTTAATGGACGTCAAAACCTGGACGTACCTGATCGTCGGTCTTTCCTTTGCCGCCTACATCGGCATTGCGATTTGGAGCAAAGCCAAATCCACAAAGGAATTCTATGTCGCAGGCGGCGGCGTCAGCCCCATTGCCAACGGCATGGCCACCGCAGCCGACTGGATGAGTGCCGCATCCTTTATTTCCATGGCGGGCCTCATCGCCTTTAGCGGCTATGGCGGTTCTGTATTTCTCATGGGCTGGACCGGCGGGTATGTCCTGCTCGCGCTGCTTCTCGCGCCTTATCTGCGCAAATACGGCAAGTTCACCGTGCCGGAATTCATCGGCGAACGCTTTTACTCCAAGACCGCCCGCGTGGTGGCCGTGGTGTGCCTGATTCTCATTTCCGTCACCTATGTCATTGGGCAAATGAAAGGGGTCGGCGTGGCATTCTCGAGGTTCTTGGAAACGGACTACAACACCGGCCTCTTTGTCGGCATGGGCATTGTGTTTTTTTACGCCGTGCTCGGCGGCATGAAGGGCATTACCTACACGCAGATCGTTCAGTATGTCGTCCTCATTTTTGCCTATACAGTACCCGCCATTTTNATTTCCCTGCAAATCACCGGCAACCCCATCCCGCAATTGGGACTCGGCGGCAATGTTGTGACTGATGGAACGCCATTGCTGGAGAAGCTGGATCAAGTGGTGAAAGACCTCGGCTTCAGCGAATACACCACCAGCGTCATGGGCAGCAAACTGAACATGTTTGCCTACACCCTTTCGCTTATGATTGGCACGGCAGGGCTTCCCCATGTCATCATTCGATTCTTCACCGTGCCGAAGGTCAGTGACGCGCGCCTCTCCGCCGGTTGGGCGCTCGTTTTCATCGCCATCCTGTATACCACCGCTCCCGCCGTAGCCGCCATGGCAAGACTGAACCTTACAAATACTATCCAACCCGGAAAGGTCGGTAGTGCTGAGGGCAGCCTGGAATATAACAAGCGTCCCGAGTGGTTTCAAAATTGGCAGAAAACCGGTCTGCTAAAGCACGAGGACAAAAATAAAGATGGCCGAATTCAGTATTACAACGAAGCTAACAAAGACTTCAACGCTACTGCTGCCAAACAATTC
>PBPF01000085.1 GCA_002724615.1 Verrucomicrobiales bacterium
CCCCCATTGACGTCCGCCACAGCGTAGGTATGGTCGGCGGCATGAAGGCCACGTTTATGACCTTACTTGCGTTTTTGATGTGTCTGTCTGCGATTGGGGCGGATAAGAAGCCTTTAACCAAGGAGGAATCGGCGCATACCGCCCGAGTTGCCACTGTGGCGATGCACTCGGAACTGGGTGACTATAAAACCAACCTCAAACGCATCAGGTACTGGGCGAACAAGGCAAAGAAGTCAGGGGCGACATTTGTTGTGTTCCCGGAACTGTGTGTCACCGGTTCGCTGTGCAATTCCAAGATGAAACAAGACGACGCTCGTGCCCTCGCACAGCAGGCGATGCAAACGGCCGTCCCCCAGCTCGAATCTCTGTGCAAAACATTCAATATCACGATTGTCGTGGGCATTGTTGAGCCGGTTACCGACGGTTTGCGCAATAGTGCTCTGGTGATTGGGCCGAAAGGCTACCTCACTACTTACCGTAAACTTTGGCTCCCCAACGCGAATGAGCGGAAGTGGTTTAAAGCCGGACAACGTTTGCCGGTGATCGAGTCACAGGGTTGGAAATTCAGCGTGGGGATTTGTGCGGACATCAATTACCTGGAGTACTTCAAGGCGGCGGCCCATCAGGGTGCCGAGATGATGCTCTGTCCCATCGGCGGTAGCGGACGCGACAATCTCGTCAATAAACCGGCCGGCGATCAGACCAGACAGGCTGAATTCCACCGCAACCTGCACATGGCCTTTCTCCCAGTCCGCGCCAGTCACAGCAGGATGTACGTGTTTTATGCCAATCAGGCGGGACGGTCTGGCGATTACTGGTACCCCGGCCTGGCACTGGCCCTCGATCCACAAGGGAAACTGGTTGGCGAACACCGGCCCACGGAGGGCATGATCGTCACGGAGATCTCCAAGAAACTTCTGGAGGAGGTTCGTGCGAAGCCCTTGGCAACCAACAGTACGCCGCCCCGCAATTCAGCTGGTCAACAGGTCAAAGTTGTGAAGGTTGATTCAGTCAAGACAGTGCCATCATCTGCCCAGTCAAATAAGTGATCAGCCGCAGCTGTGCTTTAAACAACCCCGACCTCGCCAAGGCACAAATTACCGAAGTGTAAAATTCTGCAAAGCCCTCTACGCCGTCTTACTCGCTCTGGTGCGTAGATTCAACTATCTCACCGGACCGACCCTCCTTTGGCATAACAATCCCTGTGATAAATACAATTACCAGGATCAGATAAATTCCCCACAAAACAGGATTGGGATGCTGTAAGACAGTATGTCCCAAGATATATTCCACAACTAAGAGGTTGATAAACGTCACCACAGTACAACCGATATAGACCATTCGCTTGTGGGCTACCGCGCCAACCAGTGCCAGGAGAGGGACAAGGAAAAGTGTTGGAATCGCTGAAAGATTTCCATCATTTCCATAATCGTTGCCGCGATCAGGGTATTCCTTGGTGGCCAAATCGAGACCAGAGGCTCCCGACATGGCCTTTTTTGCGGATAGGAATTCTTGCAAAAAAATGACTTTATCATTTTCCATGGCAGCTTCGGATTTCTCCCGTTCATCTCCGACAATGAAATTTTTGACACTCTGAATTTCAGACTCAAGCCTTTGTTTGGTTTCTGCAATTCGTAGACTTTGATCGCTGCACCAAGGTAAAAAGAACCCGACAATAATCAGGCATGCAAACACCCTCTGCGCAATGCCCATCAAAACGGCCTTTTTGGTTAATGGCCCCGACACTGTGGNCTCGGGCGATGTAATCGAATTCATCAACTCGGAAAGCGGGATCCAACCTTCAAGCCCCTCGTGGTAGGCCAGATCCTCTGGCAACAGAGTTCCCTGAGTCAGGCAATCCTGCACCTGTTCCAGAGTAAACGGGCCACTGGAGTCTTNCCCGCGCGTGATGAAGATTTGCATTGGTTGTACCCTAGTTTAAAATCACGACATTGGAAAGGGCGTGGGGGTTGTCAGGCTATGGGCTCGCGGTCTTATTGTTGACCCGGCAACCGGGGATGGCTCTACGCAGTTCCGCAAGTTGCCCGGGAGGCACAGATTGATAAACTGCAAAAGGCGTTGTCTAAGTGCGACATTTTTAGCAACTTCGATTAACCTCTAACGCACCTCCTGCTCCCACCACCATTGACGCCAGCGTTGGCGCGGGTATGGTCGGTGGCGTGAAAGCCCTCTACGCCATCTCACTTACTCTGGTGCTGGGGGTGGGGTGTGGTGGATTTCGGCATTCAACGCAAAAATCTGCATCTATTTTCGATGTGGAAGTTGTTGCCAGTCCACGTGTCACGGTGGCCCAGCGCGCAGGCATCACCGGTGGCGGCTACCCGGTGATCGCGGGAGATCGCATTCTGAATTTCCACCCCTATCACCCGGATGACTTCGGGATTTCGAAGGGCATTGGATCAGCAATTTCGACCGACGGCGGTCTTCATTGGACGAAAGGGCGTGACGACTGGCCGATGACCGAAATGGTCGACCTGTGGGCGCAACGATTCAAGAATGGTGACTTATTTGCCTTTGGAATCAAATGGGTTCCCGCCCCAGAGTCACGACGCAATGCCAAGCTTCCGGATGTTCCCAACGACGCTTACCAGATTGGTATCTCTAAAGATGGCGGCGAAAACTGGAAGCTTGAGCGGGCCAGAATTGATTGCCCGCCAGAACTAGGCGGGATCGCTCGCCCCTTGGCGCACATTATCGAACGTGAAAACGGCATGCTACTCATGCCTGCTTATGTGTGGAAAAAAGCGGGCAACAAGGTTGTGTTGTTGCAAAGCGAGGACGGCGGCCGGCTTTGGAAAGTCCGGTCTCTTATCACAACCAGCCTCGCGATGATCAAGGCGGGGGCGCGCGTCGTCTCGCCCTGGTTTGAAACAACAATATCGCCAACGAAAGATGGTGAACTGCTGGCAATCATTCGCACTGGAAGCACGGTAAAGTCGAATCTGGTTTCCGTGCGATCTACGGATCACGGTAAGACTTGGGGCAAACCAAAAGTCCTCCCCTTTGCTGGCAAGCTCCCCACGCTGCATTTGCTGAACAATGGAATCCTTACTGTCACGACCGCGTTGAGTCGCAACCATTGCCGCGTCTATCTTTCCCACGATGGGACCGGTCGTAAATGGAGTCGCGCATTTGTCATTAGCAGCCAGACGGGCGGCAATGTGGGTGTGGCTATCGCCGGCAAAGACAAGCTCATCTTGACGACACCCGCGAATCGCAGAATCGATGCGTGGCAACTTAGAGTCGGCCCCAAACCCGTGCCGACAGAATCCCTCAACCCGCCGACCAATCTGAATTTTGAAAAGGGCACGCTCACCTGGGCTCCTTCAGCGAATGCGGTGGCCTATCGCGTGACACCCGTGCTCATCAAACCCGGGCCACTTTACCCCACGACACTAGTCCTGCCCTATGCTGCCATTCATACGCCTGACAATTCCCCAAACTTAAATCTTGGCCGCCAACTTTTGCTGGGCAGCACCTATGTCTTTGACATCGCTACCATAGATGCAAAGGGCAGAGTGTCTCGCGCCATGCGCAGCCCGGAATTCCAATTACGATGACTGCGACCAAGTCCGATGGATCTGGAGAAGTGCGAGCAGTTAAAGAGTTACCCAATTGTAGAATCTACATCGTAGCCTCATCATTTTATCGCGCCTCTTGGCTCAACAGTCCGATTGACGGTCGCTACAGCGAAGGTATGGTCGGCGACCTGCTGGGTATGTGATGAGAAACATAAGACAGATGGCTTTGCGCATGATCCTGCTTGTCGCGCCTGCGATAAGTGTTTCCGCAATTGAATTGGCAAAGACTGCCGACGTTCTGGTCGATGCTGAAGCACTGATGATTCGTGGCGGAATCAATGGATTGTCTTTTCAACAGGACGCTTTGATTAGTCATCGGGGCTACCAGTACGTCGGCTATTACGATGGCAAGAGGCGCGTGTGTCTGGCTCGGCGAAAGCAATCGGAGGAATCGTGGCAGGTAATTCGGTTTGGAGATTACAAATTCACCAGCGTGGATTCTCACAACACGATTTCTGTCGGTATTTGTCCGAAGGATGGAACGATTCATCTTGCGTTTGATCATCACGGTCACCCACTGCATTATCGCATGTCACAAAAGCGCGTGGCTTCACAGCCAGAGAAAGTGAAGTGGACAGCGTCGCTGTTTGGCCCCGTGGTTTCGGAGTTGGAACAGGGAAAGCCTATCGCATTGACCTATCCACGTTTCTGGCAAACTCCACAGGGCGGGCTGCAGTTTTGCTATCGGGTGCGCGGAGCGGGCAACGGCGATCGTGTTCTCGTTGACTATTCCCCGAAGACAGGCAGCTGGGGTGGAACGCGGCAAATCGATTCCGGAGCCGGAATGTTCAAGGATCACTGGGGGCAAAGTCCATCACGCTGCTCATACCCAAACGGCTATACCTTTGGGCCTGACCGAAATCTGCATGTGACGTGGGTCTGGCGCGAAGGTAAAGGAAACGCAAATCACGATTTGATGTATTCTTACAGCGAGGACAACGGCAGAACATGGCTCAACAACAAGGGCCGAAAACTGTCGATGCCCAATATTGACTCGCCGGACATCACGGTTGCCACAATTCCGCGCGGCCTCGGCCTGATCAACACCGGCGGTCAGGCGGTTGATTCGAAGGGTCGTGTGCATGCGGTGATGTGGCATTGTTCAAAAAAGACGCTGGCTGCCGAAGGGCAACAGCCTTCAAAGGGTTACGGCTTCGGCCCACCCAAGGCGCGTCGCTATCATCATTACTGGCGTGATGTCCATGGCAATTGGCACCATCGTGAATTGCCCTGGATGGCGGGCAGCAGGCCAAAAGTGCTGACTGACCCCAACAACAATGCCCTGTTGATCTGGGGAGCGGCTCAGCCGGATGCCAAATGGTACGGCTCAGGCTGGTTCCGCCACGCCGATCTGAAGATTGCCGTTGCCACCGCGAAATCCGGCTATACGGACTGGCGGATTGCGCACGTGGAACGCGGGCCGTTTGCCAATGAGATGCTGGCTGACANNCATCAATGGCAGCGCGACGGCACGCTGTCAGTCATGGTCCAGGAAACTGCCGACCATCATGTACCCTCCAGACTGCGGATTNTGGAATTCCGGATTCGCAAGTAGGACACTTGTGCCCCGATCGGCCTGCGAGAGACGAAAAGCCAATGCCTTTGGCTGGGATACAGCACTGGCAAACCCAGCCTCACTTCGAGGCNNCCCAAGCTATTACAAATCCTTTACCAAAGGGGAAAATTTTGTTACTACTCCCCGCCTGAGCTCTGAAATTATTGAATCGGTCATTCGCAGAAATGCCAAGAAACCCAAAGGGAAGCTTACCAAGGCTGACTTTGGGAAATTGTCTCAANTCTCGATAAATGGGAAACAANTTTCGGATATCGGGCCATTGTCGGTATTGACTTCAGCCGTAAACATCTCATTGGTTGACAATGAAATCGCCGATTTGAAGCCACTGTCCGGACTGAGCAAACTGGAGGAAATACAACTCCAAGGCAACAGAATNAGCAACCTGAAGCCTTTATCCGGATTAACCCGCCTGCACAGGCTAAATCTCAGCAGGAATGNGATTTCCAGTATTGTTCCACTGAAAAAATTGGTAAATCTTGAGTGGCTGAACCTAATCAGAAATAATATTTCTAATATTACGACTTTGGCTCAAATGGTAGAGTTACGATGGCTCGCACTTAATTTTAACCAGATAAGTAATTTGAAGCCCTTGACAGGACTAAAAAATCTGGAAGTGCTCATGCTTACCGGCAATCCCAATCTAGATTTATCCGAAGTTGAGGAACTTAAGGAGAAGTTGCCCAACTGCAGTATAGAATATTAATTGTGGGCCACACTCCGGGCCTAATTGGTAAACAAAGGTAAAGCGTATCCTTAATGAATAAAGAAGAACCCATTCAGCTTGAGGGTATCATTTCACAGGTGATGCCGAGCACGATGTTCAAGGTGAGATTAGAAGATGGCCACGAAGTGCTAGCACATATTTCAGGCAAGATGCGCAAGCGTTGGATTCGCATTGCCGTAGGTGATGCCGTCAAAATAGAGATGTCTCCCTATGACTTGACCAAAGCCCGTATTGTCTGGCGCAAGCGTTAAGGATTTCGAATTACGGATTCGCAAGTAGGTCACGTGTGTTTNGATCGGCCCGCGAGAGCCGAAAAGCCAATGCCTCTGGCTGAGATGCAACNCNACCAAGNAAACCCTTAACACCCTCCTGACTCACAACACCCCCATTGACGCCCGCCGAGGCATGGGTAAGGTCGGTGGCGTGAAAGTCTTGATTCTTTTGTTGGTGGTTGCATTGGGGCAATCCGTTTTGGCGGCTGATAAGAAGCATTCCATTAAGGCTGAANCCCGACTCAATGGATNCGATCGAGAAAAGAGGAAACTTATTCCAATCGCGCACCGGGGATTACTGCGTCATGCTCCGGAAAATACGTTGCCAGCGTTTGCCGCCTGTTTGGAGTTAGGGATTGGGTTCGAGCTGGATATCCGCACGACGAAGGATGGTCATTTGGTAGTTTTTCACGATGANAANGTGCAAAGGACGACGAATGGNCCCTCTCGGTCGGTGCGAGAAATGACACTTGCAAACCTGAAAGAACTCGATGCGGGCAGCTGGTTCGACAACGCCTTTTCCGATGTTCGTATTCCCACGCTAGAAGAAACCTTGTCGTTGGTCGCCGAGCGAAAACGTGGGCGCACAATTATCGCTTTGAATGTGAAACACCTCACTCGCGAGGGTGAATCAAAACTAGTCTCGCTGGTCGAGAAGTACAAACTCTTGGACGAATCGTTTGCTTTCGACCAAAGCGATGAAATGAGTCGCCGACTCAAAAAACTAAATCCGGGCTTCCGTATTGGTAAGAACATAAATCGGAAAAGCATCGACGCTCACCTTGAGGAAGGATTAGTCGATTGTTTCCTGTTGGTGTCGACGCCGACTGCGAACGAGGTTTCACTTTTGCATAAGCACGGTAAACAGGTGCTATTTAACTATGGAGGGCCCGGTGCGGCACGGCGGAAAAAAGAGGCTTGGAAGCAAGCCTCGGAAGCTGGCATTGACGGCTTGTTGACTGATTTTCCCTTGGAGTACCGAGCTTTTTGGAGAGAAAACTTGGCCTCAANAAAACAGCAAAAGTGAAGAAGCTAGAAAAGCTTNCATATCCAACGTAGCAGAAATCCAAACTTGTCCCCCCCANCTCAAACNCCCCCATTGACGCCCGCCACGGTGTGGGTATGCTTTCNCGTGATGAAGGTTAATGCTTTTTNCGTAGTCTNGGTTGCGCTGATGCTGGGGATCGTGCAGCCCGTCTCGGCGGCGGATGAGTTTCAGGAAAAGGAACTGACGGACGCCAACTACGCGAAATGGCGCGATCACGTTCTTCCAAGAAACTGGGAACTTTCTTACCGAAGGATTCCTTGGCAGACGAGTTTCTGGGATGCGGTCATTGAGGCGCAGGCGAAGGATAAGCCGATCCTGTTTTGGGCNATGAACGGTCANCCACTAGCCAATACGTGAGGCAATGGNGTTAAAGACCGACAGTTAGTCTGGTCCAAACGCGAAGTNCAGAANCTGGCCGCNNAGTTNGTTGTGGTTGCNGATGCATGTGACCGCATGCAGAAAGAATTCTGTAAGGATNANGANGCACTGCTATTTCGAAAATTTGCCAAGCAACGAACAATTAAAAAAGGGAATCGAGGAGGCGCGCAGGGACACTACGCGGTGACTCCCAGCGGAGAGTTGCTCGCAGCCAGCTCCAGCGCCAACTACAAAGTCCTTGTGGAGATGATGAAGCAGGGTTTGGCAAAGTGGAAAACACTTCCTCGTGAAAAGCGGCTTCTGGCCGAGGTGCCCGATCCCAAGGCAGCTGACAACTGGCGCCGGAAGGAGAACCTGTATCCCGACGACGGCCTAGTGTTGCGTGTGGTCGCCCGAGACCAGAAACGGGAGCGTTGGCCTGACTCAAATCTGGACTACGCTTGGTTCCGCAAAGGCGAGGCACGTGCCCTGCTTCCCGATAAACCAAAAAAAGGT
>PBPF01000011.1 GCA_002724615.1 Verrucomicrobiales bacterium
GATTCAAGGAAAACCTTTTCTGCACTTACATAACGACAGGCCTGCAACTGAAAACGCAGATATTCTTGAAGAGTTTTTGTTGGTAAAAAACGTAAGAGCACTGAATGTAGCGGGTCCACGAGCTTCCGGGGATACTAAAGCTTACAGGCTAGTTCATACAATTCTTGACGCACTTGTTGATAAAGACAGAAAGACTTGCGAATAACGCATGATAAGTGTGAACGGGATTATGTGGACGGAAGATCGCCGGTGGAGTCATCCTGAACTGAAGATGGCCTTGATGAATCGCAGGTTTTTTATGCCAGCTGCAATAGCAAGCGGGCTGGTGCCGGGCTGGCTACTGGCTGCAGCCAGGCCAGAACGCGTTCAAGTTTTACGCGGTGACACACTCACACGCATCTCCCGTCGCCACGGATTATCAGTAACGGAACTGCGGTTGTGGAATGGTTTAACGAGTGATTTAATCCAAGTAGGGCAGGAGATTTGGCTGAAACCGCGCTACACGCAAATTCCGCTGGCAAAAATCACCCAGCCGCGAATTAAGGCGGGACGCTGGAAAAACATCATCGCCCACCATAGCGCTACACCCAACGGCAGTGCTGCAATATTTGACGAGTACCACCGTGTTGCACAAGGTCGCGAGCACGGCTTGGCCTACCACTTCGTGATTGGCAACGGAACCAATTCCCCAGATGGCAAGGTGGAAGTCGGCGGGCGCTGGCTTAAGCAGGCGAACGGCGGGCACGTGCGAAGCGCGGAGTACAACTCCTGCTCGATCGGTATTTGCCTCGTCGGCAACTTTGAAAAAACCCAGCCAACAACAAAGCAGATTAAGTCGCTAATCGAGCTTTCCGACTATTTAAAACATCGCATGTTCCGCGGCCGCCTAAAGTTCTTCGTCCACAAAGAACTGGAAAAAACCCTCTGTCCCGGACGTCATTTTCCACTAACCCGATTTCATCAGCTATTCAGCTAGTCGCTTTCTGCAAAAACACTGAAATTGAAGAGGCAATACGTTGCCTTTACTAGGTTTTCTATCTCACGCGTGGTGATGAAAAATTTTTTACCAAACTGCTCAACAAGTTCCTGTTCTGATCCGGACCATTGGCCGTCGGCAAGCATCAAAGCTACGAGATTGGACGTGAGGAACCGCTTGGCGCGAGACGGCAACCGACGAGCCTCCTCCAGCACACCGTCCGGACCACTGGTGGCTAGCATCTCACGCGCCTTATCAAGCGCACCGACAGGAGCATCCATAAGCCGCAGGTAAGTTTCCTCGGCCGGCGACAACTCCTGATCCACCTTGCCTAGCGCCAACAGGCCAGCCAACACAATCGGCCAGTCGTCATCGTCTTCCACTGATTCCTTGTTAAAGACAGTCTCCACTGCCTCAAAGACCATCTTGGCGTCGCCGCGATCCACGCCTATGAGTTCACGAATTCGATCACCTTCATCACTGCCTATCTTCCCGTCGTCACTTGCATGCGCAGCAAGCAGATTGGCAAACAGACAGGTTAGCTGCTCAGAGTTCAGCCATTCATGCAATACACCATTCAAGGTGGCAGCAGCGTCCGACTGATTGGCCACCCATTCCGCGGCAGCCTTATCCGCCTCATCGAAAGACTGATTACCCCGATTGATCTCGAGCGAAACAAGTGAAGCGCCAGGGTTTCCATAAACCTGTATTGCCGCACAAAAGGTGGACAATGCCGACAATTGACCTTCCTTGGTGTTTGACACGTTGGCTGACTCTTGCCCACAAGCCATGGATTGGCAACAAGATTAAGTGTCATCACCCTTCCGGCATGGGGAACCAAAAGAATGGTGATTTACTTGAGCAACGCGCGTGCAGTGGTGATAATTTCACTTCCACGAAGATTCACTGCCCGCACGATACCTTGGCGATCAATGAGCAGGTTTGCTGGTATGCTATGCACGTCAAAAGCCACCGCCAACGTATTCTTCCATTTCTTTCCGTCGAAATAATGAAGCCAGTCCATTTTTTTTGCAGTAATCACCTTTGTTGTTTTCTCGCGGTCTTCGTCCAGACTCACAGCAAAAATCTCAAAACCTTTCGCGGCTAGTTTATCGTGCGCATTACGCAGATACGGCAGTTCTGCAATACACGGACTACACCAGGTAGCCCAAAAATCAATAAGCACAACCTTTCCTTTTAGCGCGCCTGGAGTGATCTCCTTTCCTGTGCGAAAATCAATTACGGCGAATTTTTTCACCGGCTTGCCTATAAGTCGGATTTTATCGAAATGACTAGTGATGCGCGGAAGCAATCGTTCCTTGCGCGCGAGGGTCATTTGAAATTCTACCCGCTCCATAAACGCAAGCGCCTCCTTTTGTTTACCACAACGCGAAAGTGCGTAAGCCATCTCGCGCGCGTACATTTCCGGTCGATCCGGATAATCTTTCTCCAATTGCTGGAGTCGAGGCAGCGCTTTTGCCGCTTGGCCACTAAATAGATACGCCGCCGCTTCACGGATGCGCGCAATGCGACTGAACTTCGTCTTCGGGAATTCCTTGAGCAAAGCGGCGTACAGGGCTGGTGCCTTTTCATAACGGTGCAGACTCCAAGTCATGTAGGCACGAAGGTAAAGCACCTGCTCGCGCTGCGGTGCCTTCGGGTGCGCTTTGAGGAAGGCCTCGATTCTTACAAGATTGGCATCCGTGCAGTTCGCAAACATCAACGTGCTCAACTCACGCACATTAAGCGCCTTGGTTAAATCCGTGTAGTCATCCTTTGCGTCCGCGCCCCGACCCATCATGGTAGTGGCAAGAAGACAAACAAGGACGGGCATCAAATTCATGGTCAAAAGATTTCTTATAAGAGGCTGATTGGCAACCATTTTGGTAATTGATGTAAGTACGTCGCAGGAGTTGCGGGCAAATTGCAGGAGTTTGTTTGCACCATTGAGACAAATCAAATATGAACGCCCAACCATGAATCGAATGTGTCTGGCGTGGCTTTGGGTTGTGTTGCCTTCGATGGCTGTGGAGCCAATGAAATGGTCGGAGGCGGCCAGACTACCCGATAGCATTGGCGTGGCNGGGCCGTTGGTGGGGGTGCACAATGAGGCGTTGATCGTGGCGGGCGGGGCGAANTTCCCAAAGGGACTTCCGTGGGAGAAATCGGATGAGGGGTTGAGCAGTCCGCCAAAGATTTATCACGACCGCATTTTTGTTTTCACGAAGAAGGATGGGAAGCTCGTGCCGCAGCCGGTTGAGGCGCGACTGAAGCAGGCACTGGCGTACGGCGAGTGTTTGCCGCATGCGGAGGGCATCATTTGCCTCGGTGGCGATTGGCAGGTGGCGGACCAGAACGCGACGCATCATTTCTCGAAGAAACATTTTTCGGACGCGGTGTTTGTGCTGCGGTGGGACGGGAAGACTGTAAGCCAATCGAACGTGTTGCCGATGAAAGGGGTACCGGAGGACCAGCTTCGTCCATTGCCGAAACTGCCGGAGGCGACGACGGATTTGGCGGGGGTGTTGGTCGGCGAAACTATTTATCTCACTGGCGGCGACAGCGGGAAGGGCGCCACGAAACATTTCTGGATGCTCGACCTCGCGCAGCGAAAGAAGGGCGCGGGGAAATTTGAATGGCAGCCACTCGACCCATGGCCGGGACCGGCGCGGACGCATCACGCGGCGGTGGCGCAGCATGATGGGTTGGAGGTGTGCCTGTTCATCTTCAGCGGGCGGGAAAAGCCGGATGGCAAATGGGCGCTGCATTCGGATGCGTACAAATATACGCCGTCAAAAAAGAAGTGGAAGAAGCTCGGCGACATCAAGGTGAAGGCCGACGCGAAGGCGAGATGCGTGATGGCGGGCACGGCGGCGGCTTGGGGGGCGAATCATCTGCTGCTGTTTGGCGGCGCGGATGGCGAGCGGTTCCTGAAGCTAACGAGCGATTTGCCACAGGACGAGAAGCTGAAAATCCTGACGACGCACGACGGGTTCAGCCGCGACGTGCTATTATATAACTGCGTGACCGATCGGTGGGTGGTGCACGGAAAGTTTCCGGCAGGCAAACGCCTCGGCGCGGAGGGCGTCTCAACGGGAAGCCACGTGACCACGCGCGCGGTGAAATGGGGCGGGTCCATTTTCATTCCCAGTGGCGAGACCAGTCCGGGCGTTCGCTCGCCGGTGATTTGGGAAATGCAGCCCGTCGCCGACACACGGCAGTTCGGCACCACTAATTGGATCGTCATGGGTGTGTATCTCGCGCTGCTGCTGGCCATCGGCGCGTGGGTGTTTCGCAAAGGCAAAACGGCCGACGACTTTTTTCTCGCGGGCCGGCGTATCCCATGGTGGGCGGCCGGCATTAGCATCTTCTCCACGCAGCTCTCGGCCATCACGTACCTCTCCATCCCCGCCAAGACTTATTCCGCGGACTGGGTGCGCTTTCTGCTCAACGTCGGCATCCTGATGGTGGCGCCGCTGGTGGTGACATTCTTCCTTCCGTTTTATCGTAAAATGAAGGGGCCGAGTTTTTACGAATACCTCGAGCGACGCTTCTCGCGCGGCATTCGTTTAATCGGCAGCTTGTCCTTCGTACTCTTTCAATTGTTCCGCATGGGCATCGTGGTGCTGCTGCCGGGCTTGGCACTCAGCGCGGTGACGGGCCTCGAAGTGACGACGTGCATTATCCTCATGGGACTGCTCGCCACGGCTTACACTGTGGCGGGAGGTATTGAGGCGGTGATTTGGACGGACGTGCTGCAAACGGTCGTGCTGCTCGGCGGGGCGTTGGTAGCGTTTATCATCATTGCCGGCGAGGTGGGCGGCGTGGGCGCCATAACCAGCGCGGCGGCAGAGCAGGGCAAGCTCAACTGGGCAAACTGGAATTGGGATTTTACGTCCGACGCCATTCTCGTAGTGTTCATCGGCGCGTTGATCACGAGCATCTTGCCGTACACCACCGACCAAGCCAACGTGCAGCGCTGCCTCTCGACGCCCGATGAGAAGTCCGCTGCTCGCGCGATTTACACGAACGCGGTGATGGTCATCCCGGTGTCGGTATTGTTCTTCGGGCTGGGCACGGCGTT
>PBPF01000086.1 GCA_002724615.1 Verrucomicrobiales bacterium
TACGGCCATTATGCACGTTGAACGTGTGGCCGACGAAATCAGGAATGATGGTGGAACGGCGCGACCAAGTCTTGATCGGACGCTTGCCACCGGAGGCATTCATCTTCTCCACCTTCTTCAAGAGGTGTTCCTCGTAAAACGGACCTTTTTTAAGCGATCGGGACATGACTTACTTGCGTTTGAACGGGCGCCCATCGCGGCGCACAAGGATGAATTGGTTTGAGTACTTCTTGCGTTTACGGGTCTTGAATCCCTTGGTCGGCTTACCCCACGGGGTAGTTGGATGACCACCACCGGAAGTCTTAGCTTCGCCACCGCCCATGGGGTGGTCATGCGGGTTCTTTGCCACGGCGCGAGTAATGGGTCGGCGACCGCGATGGCGGGTGTTGCCGGCCTTGCCCCAGACTTGCTTCTCGTGGTCAGTGTTGCCGACTTGACCGACAACGGCGTAGCACTTTTCGCTAACACGCCGGATTTCGCCAGAGGGAAGCTTAATCTGCGCCTTGCCCTGATCGCGACTCATCAGCGTGGCCGAGGTGCCAGCGGAGCGCACTAGTTGCCCGCCCTTACCGGGTGAAAGTTCCAAGTTATGGATTGAGGTGCCGGGGGGAATCTTGGAAAGCGGCAGCCAATTGCCGGGACGCGCCGGGGCGTTGGGACCACACTGAACGGTGTCACCCACCCCGAGACCAATGGGGGCTACAATGTAGCGCTTCTCGCCGTCGGTGTATTCCAACAACGCAATGCGCGCGGAGCGGCCGGGATCGTACTCAATGGCGACAACGTTAGCGGCCATGCCATGCTTGTTGCGGCGAAAATCGATGTTGCGAATCTTCTGCTTCGCGCCACCGCCACGCCCGCGCATAGTCACGCGACCGTTGTTGTTGCGTCCGCCCGTCCTCTTCTTTGTGTGCACCAGCCGTTTCTCCGGCTTGGTCTTCGTGATCTCGTCAAAGGTCGTCCGCGCGATGTAGCGCATCGAGGGCGTGGTCGGCTTGTAGGTGCGGATGGCCATTTTAAATCATCTCGTCAATCGTGCCTTCTTTCAGGGTCACGATGGCTTTTTTCCAGTTGCTCGTGTAGCCGGGCGTACGTGTCTGCTGACGCTTGGGCTTGCCGTGCATGTTCATGGTGTTCACCGACTTCACCTTCACGCCGGGAAACAGTTCCTCAACAGCTTTACGAATCTGCAGCTTGTTGGCGCGCCGATCAACGCGGAAGGTATAACGAGGCAGGGGCGGCCGATCCTCGCGCATGCCCGCAGTGCGGCGCTGTGAGTTGATCAGGTCCTTATTGTCGAGGGCCTTCTCCGACATGTGGAGTGTCTTGATGACATCAAATGAATTCAGCCGGGTCGACATGTCAGGCGTCCTCCTTTCCCGCCTTGGCAGACAGCCGTTTCTCGACAGCCGCAAAGGCATCGCGCGCGAAAATCAGTTGGTCGTATTTCAGCACTTGGTAAGTGTTCAAATCCTCGCCTGTGGAGGTGTCCACACCTTTGATGTTTCGCGCCGCCAAACGAAGGTTGGCATTGTCGTGGGCATCAACCAGCAGCACGGTGGCNCCAACGGGCACCGACAGGTTGTCGAGCAGTTTCAACGCACCCTTGGTCTTGTGNTTATCCAAGGCAAGGTTATCGACCACCAACACATCCTCGTCGTTCAACCGNGCGCTGAGTGACTTGCGCAGGGCGAGCTGGCGTTGCTTGCGGTTTGTCTTCTTGGAATAGTCGCGGGGCCGAGGACCATGTGCCACGCCGCCACCACGCCAGACGGGGTTACGGCGTGAACCCACACGAGCGCGGCCGGTNCCCTTTTGACGCCAGGGCTTCTTGCCGGTGCCGCGCACCTCAGCACGCGTCTTCACCTTGGCGTCGCCTTGACGTTGCGCGGCGCGATAAGCGGTCACCACCTCGTGCACCGCCTGCGTGCCTTTGGCGTTGCCGATGACCTCAAAGCCGACCTCATGGTCGCCTGCCTTGCCGCCATCCTGTTTTTTGACCGTCAGATTCATGGGTTAAAAAATCGTTTTACTTTGCTGCCTTCGGTTTCTTCTTGGCCTCGCGAATCACCACATAGTCNCCCTTGGAGCCAGGGATCGCGCCCTCAATCAGCAAGAGATTGTCGTCCGGGCGCACCTGCACCACCCGCAAGTTCTGCTCCGTGCGGCTTTCCTGACCCATCTGGCCGGGAAGTTTCTTGCCCTTATCCACCCAACCGGGTGTGGAGCCTGCAGCGATGGAGCCGGGCTTGCGNAAAAAGCCCTTCTGACCGTGGCTCTTGGGACCACCCCCAAAGTTCCAGCGCTTGACCACGCCNTGGAAGCCNCGGCCCTTGGTGAGGCCGATAGCGTCCACATGGTCGCCCGCCTCGAAAATGTCCGGNCCCAGTTCATCACCGGGCTTCACNTCNCGTGAGAAGTTNCGGAACTCGCGAACGAACCGCACGGGTTTCGCGCCGGCTTTCTTGAAATGCCCAAGCAAAGGCCTNGTAACACGATCCTCCACNGGCTGGTCNTCAAAGCCCAACTGCACAGCCTCATACTTGTCCTTGGTTTCCGTGGTCTTGCACTGGAGCACACGGTTCGGACCGCAAAGGACGACGGTGACACACACCACCTTACCCGCGTCGTCGTAAACGCGTGTCTGCCCGAGTTTCTTGCCTATCAAACCGATCATCTCAATTTAGAATCTTGATGTTNATGTCCACACCCGCCGGCAGGTTGAGCTTTTTCAGTTCATCCACCGTGCTCGGCGTAGGTTTTAAAATATCAATCAAACGCTTGTGTGTGCGCTGCTCAAAAGTCTCCTGACTCTTTTTGTCCACGTGCGGCGAGCGCGTCATCGTAAACCGCTCGCGGCGGGTAGGCAGTGGAATGGGCCCGCGCACCATACCGCCGGTGCGCTTGACCGTCTCGACAATGTCCACCGCGGACCTGTCCAACACCCGGTGGTCATAAGCCTTAAGCCGGATGCGAAAGCGTTGTTGTGTGTCAGCCATGTCTGTCGGTTATTTCCGGTCGGACCGGTATTGCAGCTTATCCAAAATTTCCTTCGCAATGCCCTCGGGCACCGGCGCGAACGAACGCGGTTCCATCGAGTAGGCCGCACGACCGCTGGAGAGCGAACGCACGGAGGTGGCATAGCCAAACATCTCAGCCAAAGGCACTTCCGCTCGGATAACCGTGCCCGAATGCCTCGTCTCAATGCCCTCGACTTTGCCACGCCTACGGTTCAGGTCGCCAATGATGTCGCCCTGATACTGGTCGGGCGTNGTGCATTCCACGGACATTACCGGCTCCAGCAGAACTGCNCGGCCTTTTTGAGCNGCGTCGCGNAAGGCCATGGTGCCCGCCACCTTGAAAGCCACTTCGCTGGAATCCACCTCGTGGAAACTACCGTCCACAATCTCGATTCTTAAATCGACTAACTCGTGGCCAGCCAGCACGCCTCCGCCAATGGCTTCCTCGATACCCTGGGTAACTGGCCCAATATATTCCTTGGGGATGACCCCGCCGACAATCTTATTTTCGATCTCAATGCCAGCGCCACGCTCCAGCGGNGTGACATTCAGNACCACATGGCCATACTGACCGCGACCGCCGGTCTGCTTCACGAACTTGCCTTCGCCGTCCGTCGCTCGGGTCAACGCCTCACGATAAGCAATCTGCGGCGCGCCGCAGTTGGCCTGCACCTTGAATTCGCGGAACAACCGGTCACGAATGATCTCCAAATGCAACTCACCCATGCCGGAGATGATCATCTGACCAGTCTCCTCGTCAGTATGCCGTCGGAACGTCGGGTCCTCTTCGGATAAGCGCTGCAGTCCCTCGCCAAGACTATCACGGTCCTGCTGCGTCTTGGGCTCAATGGCCATGGCAATGACAGGCTCGGGGAAAGTCGGTGGCTCGAGCAGTACTGACTCCGANAAATGGCAAAGCGTGTCGCCCGTNGTGATGTGTTTGAGACCCACCAGAGCGGCGATCTCGCCAGAGTGNACCNCCTCGACATCTTCCCGTTTATCCGCCGACATACGCATNAGNCGGTTGACGCGCGAACGCTTGCCNGTACGCGGATTGAAAATTTGGTCGCCCTTGCGCAACGTGCCGCGATAGACNCGNAAAAAAACGAGTTTCCCGACAAATTCATCGGACCACAGCTTGAAAGCCAGTCCAGCGAAGTTGCCCTCNTCCGTGGTATGGACGGTGACNGTCTCCTCGGTGTGGGCGTCAATGCCCTCTGCATCCGGCACATCCACAGGCGCGGGCAGGTAATTGATAATGGCNTCAAGCAAAGGCTGCACACCACGCTTTTTGAAGGCGGATCCNCCGAGTACGGGCACCAGTTGGTTGGCTATGGTCTGCCGACGAATAGCGCGCTGCAAGGTCTCTGGGCAGACGGGCTCGTCGTGGATGACCAACTCGGCCACTTCGTCATCCAANTCCGCAACAGCCTCGATAAGGTTTTCCAGCGCCAGCTGAGCATCCTCGCGCATATCCTCAGGAATGTCGCCGATGGTATATTTAATGCCCATCTCGTCAGCCTCATCGTAAATGACGGCCTGCTGGTGGACGATATCAACCACGCCNCGCAGCCGATCTTCCGAACCAATGGGAANAGCGATGGGCCAAGCATTGGCACCCAGCATCTCGCGCATCTCACGGACCACGTTATCGAAGTCCGCGCCGGTGCGATCCATTTTATTGACGAAGGCAATGCGCGGCACGTTGTACTTGGTAGCNTGNCGCCAGACAGTCTCGGACTGAGGCTGGACACCACCNACGCCGCAGAAGACAGCGACCGCACCATCGAGCACGCGCAGGGAACGCTCGACCTCGGCCGTGAAGTCCACGTGCCCTGGGGTGTCAATGATGTTGACCTGCTGCTCTTCGTCGGCAAAGAGGCGTCCAAGTCCGGCACCGTCCTGTTTCCAGTAGCATGAAACAGCGGCACTAGTGATGGTGATGCCGCGCTCACGTTCCTGTTCCATCCAGTCGGTCACAGTATTGCCATCGTCAACGTCGCCAATGCGATGGGTGAGGCCGGTGTAAAAGAGAATNCGCTCGGTCGTCGTCGTCTTNCCGGCGTCGATATGCGCNGCAATGCCGATGTTCCGAGTACGCTGCAGCGTGTGAANGCGCCCGGGCGCATTCACNGCTGGTTGATCTGTCTCCAGTGTCTCCATCAATTCAAATTTGCACCAATATATCCCGTCCCGGTTTTCAACGAAAAACGCCCCGAAGCATTGCGGGGCGATTTCGAACCGGGTTGCTACCAGCGGAAATGGGCGAAGGCCTTGTTGGCCTGGGCCATCCGGTGGGTTTCGTCACGTCGGCGGATGGCATTCCCTTCGCCCTGATAGGCATCAAGGATTTCCGCCGCAAGCGCTCTGGGTAGCGGGGTGTTCTTGCGCGCCTGCGCGAAGCCCACCAACCATCTCAGAGCAAGTGCCACCTGCCGCCCACCGGAAACCTCCAGCGGAACCTGATAGGTAGCGCCACCCACACGGCGGCTCTTCACCTCGAGGCGCGGCTTGGCGTTGTCCACCGCGCGCTCCAGGATCTCCAGCGGCGTGGCGCCAGACTGCTTGCTCTCCACCTCGTCAAACGATTCGTACACAATCCGCTGAGCGAGGCTACGCTTGCCACAACGCATAACGGTATTCACCAGACGGCCCACTAACTCGCTATGATAGCGCGCGTCAGGCCGAATTGGTCTCTTAACCGCTCTGCGTCGTCGTGACATGTTGTTGTGTGTTTAAAAAAGTTACTTTTTCTTTGCGTCCTTGGGACGCTTGACGCCGTATTTACTGCGACTGACCCGGCGCTTCTCCACGCCAGTGGCATCACGGTTGCCGCGTACCACATGGTAGCGCACACCCGGCAAATCTTTCACACGACCACCACGCACGAGCACGATGGAGTGTTCCTGCAGGCTGTGTCCCTCGTCCGGGATATATGCGATGATCTCCTGACCATTGGTAAGCCGCACCTTCGCCACCTTGCGCATGGCCGAGTTGGGCTTCTTGGGTGTACGGGTGTAAACCTGCAGGCAAACGCCCTGCCGAAAAGGACAACCTTGCAGGGCGGGAGAAGTGCTTTTCTCCTTCTGTCTTGTGCGACCAAAGCGCACCAGCTGGTTGATAGTCGGCATTGTTAAAAAAATTTTTCCCGTGTGCTTGGGGCAAACGGGGGCGGGATGATACCAAAGGTTAATCCCGTTGCAACAAGTATTTGTGTTTTTCGGCGGATTTTTTTCGCCGAATCCATAGCCTATCAGCTCACCATCGGCTCATCGTCAAAGAGGCGGTTGGCCTCCTCCTCTTCCATTTCTACCGGCTCAACCAACGGTTGCAATTCCATCTCGCGATGAGCGTTATAACCGGTGCCCGCGGGAATGATGTGGCCCATGATGACGTTCTCCTTGAAACCACGCAGGTTGTCCACCTTACCGAGTGTTGCGGCATCGGTAAGCACGCGCGTGGTGTCTTGGAAGGACGCAGCGGAGAGGAAGCTCTCAGTCTCAATGCTGGCCTTGGTAATGCCCAACAGGATCGGGACGGCCTCGGCGGGTTGACCACCCATGTCAGTAACGCGCTTGTTTTCTTCCTCAAACGCCAGCTTGTCGATCTGCTCGCTCCACAGGAATGTGGTATCGCCGGGCTCAGTGATGCGCACCTTGCGCAGCATCTGACGGACAATCATCTCGATGTGCTTGTCGTTGATGGTCACACCCTGCAATCGATAAACCTCCTGTACCTCGTCGACGAGGTGTTCCTGCAATTCCTGAATCCCGCAAACCTCAAGGATGTCGTGTGGGACCACGGGGCCCTCCGTAAGTTGCTGGCCCTTCTTGACCATGTCACCCTTAAACACGATGACATGCTTGCCAATGGGAATAAGGTGTTCCTCTTCCTCGCCAGCGTTGGTGTCCTTGATGATGACCGAGCGCTTGCCTCGAACGGTCGGGCCAAAATCCACCAAGCCATCAATGCGGGAAATCTCGGCGCAGTCCTTTGGCCGGCGCGCCTCGAACAACTCAGCCACACGCGGCAGGCCACCGGTGATGTCCTTGGTCTTCGAGGTCTTCCTAGGCGTCTTGGCGAGTAGCGTGCCGGCCACGATAGTCTGTCCGTCCTCCACTGCAATATGTGCGCCGGAGGGGATGGGGTAGTTGGCGATGACCTTGCCTTTTTTGTCGGCCACAATGATCTGCGGATGCAAATCCTCCTTGTGATCGATCACCACCATGGAATCCTGTCCTGTGGTTGGATCGACCTCCTGCTCCATGGTCACGCCCTCNATNATGTCATGGAAACGNATCTTACCAGCCTTCTCAGANAAAACGGGTACGTTATAAGGATCCCATTGNATGAACGTTTCTTCCTTTTTCACCTTGCCGCCGTCTTCCACGGTAATTACCGCGCCAATAGGCACATCGTAGTTTTCCACCTCCTCTTCAGTCTTCGCATTGAGGATGGAGACGGATCCGTTTTTGTTTAAAACAATGTTGCTGCCGTCTTCCAGCGCAACGAAGCGCAGTTCATTGTACTTCACGACGCCACCTTCCTTGGACTTGATCTGGGGCTGCTTGAAGATGGACGACGCAGTGCCGCCGATGTGGAAGGTGCGCATGGTAAGCTGCGTTCCGGGCTCACCAATGGATTGCGCGGCGATAATGCCAACGGCCTCGCCGTGCTTGGCGGGCAGACCGGTGGCAAGGTTGCGTCCGTAGCAGGCGACACACACGCCGTGCTTGGTGTCACATGTGAGCACCGAGCGCACCTTCACCTTGTCGATGCCGGCGTCCTCCATGGCGGCGGCGGCCTCCTCATCAATCTCCTTGTGGGCCTGCACCAGCTTGGTGTCGGGCTCAATGGGATTGACGATGCTCTCGCAGGCGTAGCGCCCGATGAGGCGATCAGCAAGTTTAACGACTTCCTCTTCGCCCTCATAGATGGCTTCCAGCCAGATGCCGTTGGTGGTGCCGCAATCGTCCTCACGGATGATTACGTCCTGTGCCACATCGACAAGCTTGCGGGTCATATAACCAGAGTCGGCTGTCTTAAGCGCGGTGTCAGCCAAGCCTTTACGCGCGCCGTGCGTGCTGATGAAATACTCCAGCACGGTAAGGCCCTCGCGGAAGTTGGATAGAATGGGTTTCTCAATAATGTCACCTGAAGGCTTGGCCATAAGACCACGAACACCAGCAAGCTGTCGCACCTGTTGGCGGTTGCCACGCGCACCACTATCAACCATGAGCGCAACGGGGTTGTATTCGCCCTTGCCNTGGTTNTCNTCCAANGTCTTCAGCATCACATTGGANATGCGNTCGGTGGCATGCGTCCANATGTCGATGACCTTATTGTANCGCTCGCCGGGAGTGATAACGCCCTTGCGGTACTGNTTNTCGACATCCTCNATCTCCTTCTGCGCGGACTTGATCTCCTTGTCTTTCTGGTCCGGGATGATCATGTCGTCAATACCGATGGAGACGCCCGCACGNGTGGCCTCNCGNAAGCCAAGTTCTTTGAGNTTNTCGAGCACCACAACGGTGCGCGCTTGGCCGGCATGATTGTAGGAGTTCCAGATGAGGTCACCAATGACGCCCTTGCCAACNGGCAGGTTCGGGAAGCCNATTTCNTCCGGCCAAATCTCGCTGAAGATCACGCGGCCAGCNGTAGTCTCGATGAACTTGGCCTCAGAATCTCCATAGACNGTNTCGCGGCCNNGGTCGGGGTTGGCGAGGTAGATGCGCGTGTGCGTATCGATGCCGCCGTCGGCAAGCGCAAAGTGCACCTCTTCCTTATTGGAAAAGAGCGGCTTGCGCTTCTGCGGCTTGCGACCAATCTCACGTGGATCGGCAGTTAGGTAGTAGCAACCGAGAGTGATGTCCTGTGTGGGTGTCATGATTGGACGACCACTGGACGGGCTGAAGATGTTCAGCGGCGCCAACATCAAAAGTCGGGCCTCCATCTGCGCCTCGACGGAAAGCGGAACGTGCACGGCCATCTGGTCACCATCGAAGTCGGCGTTATACGCGGTGCAGACGAGAGGGTGAATGCGAATGGCTTCGCCCTCNATCAACACCGGCTCAAATGCTTGCACCGAGAGACGGTGCAACGTGGGTGCGCGGTTGAGCATCACGGGGTGGCCTTTGGTGACCTCCTCAAGCACGTCCCACACCTCCGGAGTCTGCCGCTCGATGAGTTTCTTGGCGGACCGCACGGTGTGCACATAACCCAGTTCCTTGAGCCGCCGGATGATGAATGGCTCGAAGAGAACGAGCGCCATCTTCTTGGGCAGGCCGCACTGGTTAAGNTTCAATTCCGGGCCAATAACAATGACGGAACGGCCGGAGTAATCCACACGCTTGCCAAGCAGGTTTTGGCGGAAACGCCCGCCCTTGCCCTTGAGCATGTCAGAGAGGGATTTTAGCGCGCGGTTGCCAGCACCAGTGACGGCGCGGCCATGGCGACCATTGTCAAAGAGCGCGTCGACGGCCTCCTGTAGCATGCGTTTCTCATTACGAATGATGACCTCTGGTGTCTTTAGCGACATGAGGTTTTTCAGNCGGTTGTTACGGTTGATGACACGNCGGTAAAGGTCGTTGAGGTCGGAGGTGGCAAAGCGGCCGCCCTCCAGCGGGACGAGCGGGCGCAGGTCCGGTGGAATAACCGGCAGCACGGTGAGCACCATCCATTCCGGGCGTGCACCAGAAGTCATNAANCCNTTGAATAGCTTGATGCGNTTGGCGAGTTTCTTGCGAATCTGCTTACTCCGGGTCTGTGTCATCGCTTCCTGCAACTCCACTACTCCGGCTTCCAGATCAATCTGTGCCAGCGCGTCGTGCACGGCCTCTGCGCCCATCTTNGCAGTGAAGGAGTCTGGGCCATAGGTCTCACGCGCCTCAAGGAATTCCATCTCGTTGAGGAGTTGGTTGTGTTCCAGCGGGGTCTTGCCGGGGTCGACGACGAGGTAGTCCTCGTAATAAATCACGCGCTCAAGGTGACGACCAGTCATGTCGAGCATGAGGCCGATACGCGAAGGCATGCACTTGAAGAACCAAATGTGCGTGGCAGGCACAGCCAGTTCGATGTGGCCCATGCGCTCGCGGCGCACGCGGGCGAGAGTNACCTCNACACCACAGCGGTCGCANACCACACCCTTGTACTTGATGCGCTTGTACTTNCCGCACGAGCATTCCCAGTCCTTAACCGGCCCGAAGATGCGCTCGCAAAAGAGCCCGCCCTTCTCCGGCTTGAACGTGCGGTAGTTAATGGTCTCGGGGTTCTTGACTTCGCCCTTGGACCAGCGCCGGATGGACTCCGGCGAGGCCACGCTGATGGAGACATACTCCACGAAGTTGACCTTCTCCAGGCCAAGCAGCTCGCGCGCGGAACTTCTGTTACTCATAATTCCCTTTGTTTAATAATTAAATTAGCTGGCCAACACCGCCATGGTATCGTCGGCCTCGGTGGTGTCCTCAATGGGNNTGGAGTAGCCGACCTTTACCTCGAGGCAAAGCGACTCCATCTCCTTCACCAACACGTTGAAAGACTCTGGCACGGAGGCGTCAAGTGAGTTGTCGCCCTTAACGATATTCTCGTAGATGCGTGTCCGGCCCTGCACATCGTCGGACTTGACGGTGAGCAGTTCCTGCAGTGTATAGGCCGCTCCGTAGGCCTCCATCGCCCACACCTCCATCTCGCCGAAACGCTGGCCTCCGTACTGTGCCTTGCCTCCCAATGGCTGCTGGGTAACTAGGCTGTAGGGACCGACAGCACGTGCGTGAATCTTGTCCGCCACAAGGTGGCCAAGCTTCATCATGTAAATGTGGCCGACCACAACCTCTTGGTCGAAGGGGTCACCNGTGGTGCCGTCGTACAGGCGTGCCTTGCCATTCTCACCGACNAGGCCAAAGCCCATCTCCTTTTCATGCTCNTGATACGCTTGAGTGATGTAGCCGCGGATATCCTTCTCCGCAATGCCGTCAAACACCGGTGTGGCAAACCGCATGCCCAGCATTTTGGCCGCCCAGCCCAAGTGCGTCTCCAGCACTTGACCGACATTCATGCGGCTGGGAACACCCAGCGGGTTAAGCACGATGTCTACCGGCGTGCCATCCTTTAGGTAAGGCATGTCTTCTTCCGGCACGATGCGAGCGACGACACCCTTGTTGCCNTGGCGGCCGGCCATCTTGTCGCCGACAGACAGCTTACGCTTGCTGGCGATGTAAACCTTGACCTGCTTGACCACACCCGGNTGCGAATCCTGCCCCGACTCGACACGCTGNACCTCGTCGTCGTGCGCCATCTTGAGATCCTCAAACTTCTTGGTAAACTGCCCGAGAATCTCATTGATCTTGTTGCGAATCGGCGAGNGATCGATCTCGATTTTGTCATAGACGCTGGCCANCTTGCGCAGGAGTGTCTTNGTGATCTTGCGGTTNGCTGGAATGATGATCTCACCAGTCTCGCTGTTCACGACATCCAACGGGATTTTCTCGCCCAACAGAATATTGGAAAGCGCTTCGGTCAACTGCTCCTGCAGGTCCTGCCGTTTCTTCTTGAANTCGTCCAGCACCTGCTTCTCGCCCTTCTTCTCCTTGGCCTTGGTTGTCTCTTTCTCTCTCTTAGANGAGACCTTTACGTCCATGATGATGCCGTAAGTGCCGCTGGGCACCTTGAGCGAGGTATCCTTAACGTCCGCCGCTTTCTCACCAAAGATGGCACGCAACAGGCGTTCCTCAGGTGCCAACTCGGTCTCGCTCTTGGGCGTGATCTTACCCACGAGAATGTCGCCGGGTGCCACTTCCGCGCCGACGCGAATGACGCCGTCGGGGCCAAGGTCGGCCAATGCCTCCTCGCCAACGTTTGGAATGTCGCGCGTGATTTCCTCTGGACCAAGCTTGGTATCGCGCGCGCCCACCTCATACTCATCCACGTGAATGGAGGTGTAAACATCATCCTTCACGATACGCTCACTGACCATGATGGCGTCCTCAAAGTTGTAACCGTTCCACGGCATGAACGCGCATAGGATGTTTCGGCCCAACGCCAATTCGCCGAACTGTGTGGAGGGGCCGTCGGCAATCACCTGCCCCTTCTTCACGGTGTCGCCCTTGCTCACCAGTGGCTTCTGGTTGATACAAGTGGCTGCGTTGGAACGCATGAACTTTCGCAGCGGATACAC
>PBPF01000087.1 GCA_002724615.1 Verrucomicrobiales bacterium
CGAAAACAGTGGCTAGTGGTCTTCGCGTGCCACAGGCTGTAGGAGATTTCATGATCCTCGACGCGGTAAATGAAAGTGGCGGAGAAGCGATGAGCGCGCCGGAAGGTGACATCGCAAAATGGATGCNGTTGGCCAATGCGAAAGAGGGAATTGCGCTGTGCCCGGAAACGGCGGTGTGCTTGGGAGTCCTGGATCAGTTGGCGGGGCAGGGGANAGTGAAGCCAAAGGATCGTGTGCTCGTATTCAATACTGGAGCGGCACAAAAATACCCTGAAGCAGTAGAGGTTGACTTGCCGCAGNTTGATCTAAATCAGCCGCTCGACTGGAGCAGATTCAAGTAGGATTCCCGTCGCGCGGTTTTAGCTGCGGGAAGAGAATCACGTCACGAATGCTTTCTTGCCCGAGCAACATAATGCAAAGACGATCNATTCCAATGCCGATGCCGCCAGCTGGAGGCATGCCGTGTTCCAAGGCAGNAAGGAAATCCTCGTCCANTTTNTGCTGCTCTCCGCCAGCCTGTTGCTCAAGACGCGCGCGTTGCTCAATTGGGTCATTTTGCTCGGTGTAAGCNGGCGCTATTTCCTGGCCGTTAATGCAAAGCTCGAAAACCTCCACGCAGTCGGGATCTTCTGGCGACAGTTTTGCGAGAGGCACCAACTCCTTGGGAAGGTGCGTNACAAAAGTTGGCTGGACGAGAGTGTGTTCCACCANCTTTTCGAACACGGCNTTGGTGACTTCAAAATCTTCGCAGTCACCCTCAATNTCTCCCTCAAGCTTTAAGTCATTAAGCGCGCGCAGGCGGCGTTCATCGGGCGTGATTTCAAACCAGTCCGCGCCGGCAGCATCACGGATGAGATCCTTGTATTTGGCNCGTTTCCAGTCGGGCGNGAGATCGATGGTCTGGGAGACATTACCCTCGGCATCTTTTTGTTCGATGNTCATTGTCCCCAGCACAGTTTGCGCGACATGGCAAATGAGCGACTGGCAAAGATCCATCATTGTTTCGTAGTCGCCGTAGGCTTGGTATGCCTCGAGCATGGTAAANTCAGGATTGTGACGGCGCGAGATGCCCTCATTGCGGAAGATGCGNCCCATTTCAAAGACACGATCCATCCCGCCCACAAGGAGGCGTTTGAGCGGGAGCTCTAGTGCAATCCGCAGGAAGAAATCACGCCCAAAGGCATTNTGGTGCGTAACAAATGGCCGAGCTGCGGCACCGCCGGGGATGGCCTGCATCATCGGTGTCTCCACTTCAGAGAAACCGCGACCGTGCATAAAGTTGCGAATTTCACGCAGGATAGCGCTACGCTGAAACATTACCTTACGCACATCGTCGCTTGAAATGAGATCAAGATACCGTTGGCGATAGCGCGTTTCGGTGTCGGCCAGTCCGTGCCATTTTTCGGGTGGCGGCCGCAGGGACTTGGCAAGAACAGTAAAATCTGCGACCTTCACACTAATCTCGCCTGTCTTGGTGGTGAACAGCTTGCCGCGTGCGCCCACGAAATCCGCGAGGTCGAGACTTTTAAAAATGTTAAACGACTCTTCGCCCAAATCGTTCTTGCGGATGAATAACTGGATGCTGCCGCTGGAGTCCTTAATGTGTGCAAATATGGTCTTGCCCATGTCGCGCTGTGAGACAAGGCGGCCAGCCACTGCCACTTCTCGGTCTTCCACATAGTTTGCCTTGGCATCTCCGCAGAGTTCACTGGGCGTAAATTTATTTCGGAACGGGTCAATGCCCGCCTCACGCATTTCATCNAGTTTGGCGCGGCGCTGGGCGATCAGTTGATTGGTGTCGTCCATGGACGCGCCAATGAAACGGATTGGACGACGAAGTGCAACCCTTGGGTTTGCCCATTTGAATCCAGCGAGGTAAATTTGCCGCGATGAAATTTCGAATGAAATCGATTGTTCCCGTCCTGCTGGTCATGTTTGCATTTGGAGCCATGTCTGTGACTGCCAACGCCAAAGACAAAAAATCCGACCGCGTACTGCGCCATGTTGTGTGCTTTAAGTTCAAAAANGAAGCCAAGCCAAGTGAGATTCAGCGCATAGAACGCGAGTTTGCGTCCCTAAAGAAGAAAATCCCGCAAATCCGCGCCTTCGAAATGGGAACCAATAACAGCCCCGAAGGCTTAAACAAGGGCTTCACTCACTGCTTCGTGGTGACCTTTGGCAGTGAAAAGGACCGTGAAATCTACCTGCCGCACCCGGCCCATAAAGCCTTCGTAAAAATCCTCAAGCCGATTCTTGAGGATGTGTTCGTGATTGATTATTGGTCGGACTAGCCGAACAAATTTGTGAGGCTGGAGATAACGATGCCAATAATTGCCAGGATAAGAANGGCGATGAAAATCNTAAACATGCGCCCGCCAATCGCCCCCTTTTTCTTGAACGGCGATTCCACTTCTTCCGNCTCCGCCNTCAATTCTTCGGGCTTAATNCCTGTTGGNGCCACTTGAATNACTGCTGTTGTGCGCTTGGATTTTGCGCCAANATCGACACCNTTTCCGATNACCATTACAACCGATGCTAGGCGAAATTCAGCGCCTTCAGGCAACACGACNTCCGCGGTTACNTGTTCCTCATTTATAAANCTTCCNTTTGTGGAGCCNAGATCNCGATAAACNACCTGNCCGCCAGTGACTGTNAATTGCCCGTGCTCATTGGACATCGAGGCATNAGGGATGTGTATGGCGCAANCGTCATCCCTGCCAATGACCGTTACGCCCTCGTGCANCTCGAAGGTTGANTGAGTCAANCCNTCGGTGAGTATGTGGAGNGTTGGCATGCCTCGATACGCCAAACCCACCTCAGTTGGGTNAGGAAGGATACTGGCTCATTTATTTAGTGATGTCAACAGNTNANGCTTGACTCACNATTTCTTTGAANTTTTCAAAAAGTGGTGCTGCATCATGGGGGCCNGGAGAAGCTTCGGGATGGTACTGAACACTAAANATGGNTTTCTTCTTGTGTCGCAGTCCCTCAACNGTGTTGTCGTTNANNTTGANNCGGTCTANCTNCANATNTCCGGGNNGAGTNNNCTGTGGTCNACNGCATANCCATGATTCTGTGANGTAATCTCGATTGCNCCNGTTGCCANGTCTTTCACGGGTTGGTTCGCGCCGCGATGGCCAAATTTAAGTTTAAATGTCCGACCTCCCATTGCCTGCCCGAGTATCTGGTGTCCCAGGCAGATTCCGAAAATTGGCAAACCAGAATCGATCAATCCACGAACTGCCTCCACAGCGTAACCCAAAGCTGATGGGTCACCTGGGCCGTTTGAAAGAAACACACCCGCGGGCTTATGTTTAAGTGCGTCTTCAGCTGAGGTGGTGGCCGGGAGAACCGTAACGTTGAATCCTTGCCTGCGCAGACAGCGCAGGATGTTGTACTTCACGCCAAAGTCATATGCCACGATTGGAATGTCTGCCGGCGGGAGTTCAGCGCGCTCGCTTGACCCATTTCCATTTGGAAGTTCGAACTCATGACTGTCCACGCCATGATCATTCCAAGCAAAAGGATGCTTATGGGTGACCTGCTTCACGTAATCAATTCCATCCAGCCCCGGCCATTCGGCGGCCTTCTGCCGGGCTTCATCTACCGAAACATCTTCAGTGCTGATGAATCCATTCATCGCGCCTCGTACACGCAACTTTTTTGTGAGAGCACGCGTGTCTATGCCCTCAATGCCTGGAATGCCGTTCTTTTCGAGGTAGGAGCCCAGCGGCAAGCGTCCCCGCCAGTTGCTCATCANNGGCGACAATTCACGCATGGCAAAGCCAGCTACATGTGGTTGATATGATTCAATGTCCTCAGGATTGATGCCGTAGTTTCCGATCTCCGGGTAGGTCATTGTCACGATCTGCCCCTTGTATGATGGGTCGGTCAGGATTTCCTGATAGCCCGTCATTGAGGTGTTGAAACAAACCTCCCCACAGGCCGAGCCGCGCGCGCCAACAGCCTGCCCTTGAAAAACCGTGCCGTCCTCGAGTGCCAGAATTGCCGTCATGAATGGCCCTGCGGCCGCGTGATGCTAGGGATGCGGCTGGCCATGGTCAAGCGCAGGCACAAAAAAAGCGGCCCGTAGGCCGCAAAATTATACTGACTCATGATCCCGGTTTGCCCAGTGACTTGAGATTGTTGATGTATGCTTTTGGCGACTGGCCCCGAAATCCCACTTCCTTGTGGACCTGTTTGCCCTTGGAGTCGAACACCAATACCATCGGTACACCGCGCAAGCCGTACTTCTTTGCTTGTGCCTGATTGTATTTCTTCTGCTCATCACTTAGTTGTTTGCGGCGTGGGAAATCGATCTCCACTAACACAAGTTTTTCCTTGGCATACGCCTTAAATTCCTTCGACAGAAAAATCTTACTATGCAGTGCTTTGCAGGGCGGACACCAATCGGATCCAGTGAAATCGACAAGCACCATCCTGCCTTCCTTCTTCGCAAGGGCTTGGGCCTTTTCAATGTTAGTCAGCCAACCTTCGCCAGCAAATGCGGTTCCGGCGGTCATGGCTGCCACGGCAATTAATTTAGTGATAGTTTTCATGTCAAAACGGAAATTAGTTGATGTATTCAAGCACTCACAGCTACGGAGTGCGAGACATTTCTGCCGCCGACAAGCGTCATAACTGCGCGGCCGCGTAAACGCCAGCCGTCGAATGGCGAATTGGATGACTTGCTTGCGTCCGCATTGGCGTCGTAGACCCACTCAGCGTCAGGATCGATTACCGTTACGTCAGCATCGGCACCGGGACTGAGAGTGCCTTTGTTCAACTTCAACAATTTGGCAGGGTTGATAGTATATTTGGCGATAATCTCGGGCAGTGGCAATTTTCCGGAGTGGTGAAGTTGCATCAGCGCCAGGGGCAGCTCAGTCTCGAGGCCGGTGATTCCGAATGGTGCGTAGTCGAACTCAACGTCTTTCTCATGGTCCGCGTGTGGGGCGTGATCGCTGGCGAGAATTTCCAGCGTGCCATCGCAGACACCATCGATCACCGCCTGCCGGTTCTCCGCGCAGCGCAAGGGCGGGTTCATTTTAAAATTTGTGTGATAGACGGGCCATTCGGGGCGATGATCGTCCGGCTGCAGGTCACGGCCATCCTTCGCCCAGAAATGTTCGCTGCCGCCGATGGCAGTGTCTGTCAGCACGATGTGGTGAATGCAAGCCTCACCAGAGATAGGCACACCACGTTTCTTGGCTTGGCGAATCAACTCTACGGATTTCCCACTGCTGATGTGCTGGCAGTGGATGTGTGTGCCCGTCAACTCCGCCAACTCGATGTTGCGCGCCACGATCAAGTCCTCGCCGCTCGCGGGCCAGCCCTTGAGACCCAGCAATGTGCTCCAGTAGCCCTCGTGCATCACGCCGTCAGTGACAATTGAGTAGTCCTGGCAATGATCCATCGCCGGCAGGTCGAACATCTTCGCGTATTCCAGCGCGCGGCGCATCAGTTCATTGTTTTGTACGCAATGGCCGTCATCGGTGATCGCCACCACACCCGCCTGTTTGAGACTTCCAATGGGCGCTAGCTCCTCGCCTGCAATACCAATCGTGATAGCACCGGTAATGTAGACATTCACCACGGCCTCGCGTTCGATTTTGTCCTGAATGAGCGCAACGGTGGAGGGGCTGTCAATGGTGGGCGAGGTATTGGGCATGCATACCACTGTGGTGAAGCCTCCCGCCGTTGCCGCTGTCGTGCCGGTGGCGATTGTCTCCTTGGCCGACTGCCCAGGCTCGCGCAGGTGCACGTGCAGGTCAATTAACCCAGGGCAAACCACCTGCCCGGCACAATCTACCACCTCAACATCTCCGGATGCTTCGGTATTAAGGCCGACGATTTTGCCGTCGGCAATCAACAGGTCGGCGACCGCATCATGGTCATTGTCGGGGTCAATCACTCGCCCGCCTTTGAGAAGCAGAGAACTCATCGAGCACCGACCATACCCATTGCCCAATTGACAACGCAAGCGCGCAGGCTAAACTGACGCCGGTCGCGGGTGTAGTTCAATGGTAGAACGGGAGCCTTCCAAGCTCCACACGTGGGTTCGATTCCCATCACCCGCTCCATCTTCCTGTATAATTTGATTACTGAATTCGATGTTGAATATCAGAAGAAAACTTCCTGANGCTCTAATACCTTTAAGGCTGNTTGCGGTNAGTTGCATTTTCCTTATGGGNTTGCCTTTTNTGCGGGCTCAGAATCCTGGCTTTGCTAAGAATCCGGTGNTCGTCGAGTACGATGTTGANCCGGATTGGCCGAAGTATCCAAAGAATATCAGNCAAAAAGGCTGGGTCTCCGGANTGGCGATTGACTCCAAGCAGCAGGTCTGGATTTTCAAGAAAGGGCCAGACCCGGTCCANGTTTACCGGACGGATGGCAGCTTTGTGCGGTCTTGGGGCAAGGGCTTGTTCAAAAGTCCACACCAACTACGAATCGGGCCGGATGGAGCGATCTGGGTGTCGGATTTCGATCAGCATATCATCCAAAAGTTTACTCCCGAAGGCAAACTGCTGCAAACCATTGGGACGCCTAACAAGGCGGGCCAGGACGAGAAGCATTTCAACCGTCCAACTGACATGGCGATCCTGCCGGGCGGAGACATTTTTGTGGCGGATGGTTATGGAAACCGACGGATTGTGCATCTGGATAAGAACGGCAAGTTCATCAAGGCGTGGGGCAAGTATGGTTCCGGGCCCGGTGAATTCATCCTGCCTCATGCGATTGTGCATGACTCGAAAGGNCGGCTTTATGTCGCAGACCGCAACAGTGGTCGNGTTCAGATTTTTAATCAGCAGGGGAAGTTTCTCGACCAATGGNCCGGGCTTCTGATGCCGTGGGGCCTGTCGGTTACCGAAAATGATGACGTCTGGGTATGCGGNTCCTCGCCTCACTGGTGGAGGCGTTTCGGCAAGTATCCGGAGTACAAGGACCAGCTCTTCATGCGGCTGGCCAACAATGGTCGCGTGAAACAAATTTGGACGGTCCCGCTCGGCGACATTGGAAAGGACAAGGACAACCCCGATGTCTCACGCCTTAANCCAGGCGAAACNGTTGGCATCCACTGTATTGNCGAGGACTCCAAGGGAAATATTTACGTTGGTGACATCTACGGGGAACGAGCCCAAAAGTTTGTTCCTGTTACCTCCCGATNACCGGTTCCGAAGAAGTGAAACNCTCGCTGATCATATNTGCTGGNTTTCTGTTTGCAGCCAGCCAACTCCATGCAGCGGNTCTTTTTGGGCGCAACACGGAAGTTCCCTTTGCCTATCTACCAGGGGGCANCCGTTCGTGGCAACTTACGGACAAGCCGCTTGGTTCCAATGAGAAAATCTCGCACTCATCTACTCTTCCGAATGGGTTGGAGGTGCAACTCGATGCCAACGGGCGACTGGCAATTCGTGCACGNCCGGGCCTTCAGGAAAAGCTGGACCTTCAAGTTCAACTTCGCCGTGCGGACGGAACCAAAGAAAGNCAAAACCTTAAACTTCTGCCTGCTCCCCCTGACCGGCCAATCTCTTATCTTTCCGACAAACTGGATGANNTNATAAAGATTTTTCGCAATCCGAGCACAGGCAAATGGAGGCCGGTGACNCGTGATGCCTTCGATCAATATTTTCGCCGTCTTCAGGCGCATGGAGTCCGCCGGTTGATCGTGTGGCCAAGTGCATTTCCAACCATAAGTGATCCCAAAAACTATGGAGAGGAAAATTGGGCNCGATTCAAGCAACAAGCCCGGGCAATCCTCGAAAACGAGGAACTTAACCGTATTCTTTANAACAATCGCTCCTTTGCCCCCTACGAGTGGCACCAAATGTTGATGCGATTCCGGCTAAACCCGANGTGGGGNCGCATGTACGCACAGAGTGCCGCGGATCACGGCATTAGNCTAACGGTTAGTTATCGACCCTTCGAGCATGCGCTGATGAAGTACTATGTAATCCCGGTCTTCGATGCCAACGGCCGTTTTCTTTGGAACTTCCTCCCTGGTGCCAATCCGAAGGTTAACTTTGAACCAGAAAAGGTTTCCTTNGTCCATTACCGAAAAATTCTCNAGGCTGGCGGAAAGATAGATCATGCCCGACTTCGAAGCATCACCTTTGCGCCCGTTCCTGATTCAAGGCCGCAGCTTGTCACCCGTGGACATTTCCGTGTGTTCGCCGCGCAAGTGCCGCCGATTGCCCGCAATTCATTTGTCCTTCTCCAAAGCAAAAACAGTGAATACAAACTTGTCCGGTTCGAGACAATTGCTGAACGTGTGGAGTCACAACAAGTTGAACTCGATGGTTGGACCTTGAATACTCAGAAAGACGGGGCCATACAATTTGACGGCTTACAGTTACCGCCCAATCACCGATACCTCATCATTAAGCGTGGTGGCGCAAAAGGNGTCGACCCACAGTTACCTGTTGAATTGCCGNTTGTCGCACGCTCAATGGCNGGCTCCCGCATCGGGCGCATCAATGCCCACTGGTCGCTTGCCGACACNAACCCGGACAACGCCANGACTCGTTTGGGCGGCATCACAATGACGGGCGGTTATCGGGCTGACTTTCAAGTTATTGAAAACAGCTTTCGCCTTGTGCGTCTTGACGGNAAACCGCTCCGGCCANTTGGAAAAGATGAAATCGTAATNGATTTCGGCTCCAATTGGTCGCCGGAAATGATGGACTATAATTTANATGCCGCCCGNCGCTTGGCAGTNAGTGAGATNAGGACAGCACTCGCTGCTCCNGGCTTTGACGAGGTTGTCATCAATACACGTTCGCACACACAGTTAGCCGGCTCGAGTGGTGACGGTGAGCTCGGTATACAGACTATCGGGCATTACCGACGGCGTGGAAAAAACTATTTCCATCTTGGAATCGACCGTGCTTTCGCTCCGATCTCAGTTGCGAGAAGTCCCTCCATCCAGCAGCATCTCAAGCACGGNTCAAACCAATCGATCTCAAAAATCACCGCCTGGCAGCCTGGTGAATGGCAGGGTACCTGCCAAATCGAGCCGGCACGCTATCCGTGGCGCTATGCACGCAATTCGANGGTTGCAAAAGGTGTACGCCTCCTNTTGCTTGACTTGGAGAAAGAATTTCCAGATACGCGTATCCGGGTAATGATCCCGCCGCGCGCTGCTGTGGAAAACGGAGTCAAGATGGCCTTGCAAAAAATGCCTGACCCCAAGGGCGGCAAGTACGACACACGCTACTACCGATTCCTTTGCTCGGGCATCAATCAAATCCCATCTATTGGAGAAGGCATGAGCATGCTGAACTTGGCTGGCATGCGGGTTGAGCCGATGTTTCTAGGCCTGCGTGACCTCCCGGACGACGGGCCCATCTCGTTGTTTGTCGATGCTTATGTNANAAANCAATCGGATAACCACGGCTCCAAAAGTTCTGGCCCGAAGAGCTTTTTCTANGAGGCGCANTATACCCTCCGTCATAAAAACAAGGCCGCCGCTGCAGTCCGTCGCGAGAAAATTATCCGAAACCTGCTGGGCAATTCTGAGATTAACGAGGTCATCCTCTACGAGGCGGCCAACTGGACTTATGATTTGCCAGTTGAAAACCCACACGGATACCTAGACTGATAGCGGGGAATCCGCTACTGCAGCTTGTTCCTGCTCAGATTGAGGGTAAAGCTTGCAAATCGAAATGTACTCCCGATTAGCTTGCAATTTAGTGTTGAGACGNNAACCGTATCCAATCTTCATTCGTGTCCAAGTCAGACAACTTTCGCAGNGGGTAAAGCGACAGCCCGGACTGTTTCGCGCATTGAAGCGTTGNCTTNAACACTGATGTCGTGCTCCATTCGATTNNTTGGAACAGGGCAGGGCAGGGGAGNCTTAGGCCGATGAGCCAATAGCCGCCGTCCTCGGCTGGGCCGATAACACCNTCATATTTNTGTAACGCATCAAAGGCTTCTTCGATATCGGTGGTGGTAATTTCAGGGCAATCTGAGCCAATGAGNATGGCNGGACCACCAGCCTCAGCGAAGGCGCGATGCATGCGTTTGCCAAGGTCGCCGGGGCCTTGTGGGACAGCGGTCCAGTGGTTTCGGAGCCAAGGGCTGACTTCATCAAGGGCATCGTCGGGAGTGTATCGCAGCTCGAGATGGGGCAGGGGAGTGAGGTTAGTGAGGAGCGTGCCCACCATTTCGCGGTAGGCAGCACAGGCTGCCTCAGGTCCAATGGTGGCGGCGAGACGGGTCTTTACTTGGCCGGGGCGAGGTGCTTTGACGAAAACGATAACACGGGGCTGTGACATGCCTTGACTTTCGTGGGCAATCATTGTGCCATCGGGCATCCCGAATCAACCTCGGCGTTACCGTGAAAAAATTCAACGTTGGCATCATTGGCTATGGCTGGGCGGCAAGCGCCCATATTGACGCAATCAACAANACCGGCCTTGGGCAGGTCACTGCGGTGTATTCCTCACGCCTGCTCGATAGCGACGAGGTGAGCGCCGCGCATGGAGGCCGCATCAAGGTCTATACGGATCTCAAGNCAATGCTGAAGGATCCGTCGATTGATGTGGTGGACGTGACGAGTTACCCGTACCAGCACACAGATCAAGTTGTTGCCGCAGCCAGGGCAGGCAAGCATCTTATTATCGAGAAGCCATTGTGTCTTTCGAAGAAGGATTTGCGCCGGATGTTGGCCGCAGTGAAGAAGGCTCGTGTAAAAACTTGTGTTTGTTTTGAGTGCCGCTTCTCAGGAGAGTTCCTGACATTAAGGGCGATGATCGACAAGGGGTTGATCGGGAAGATTCATTATGGCGAGGTGGACTACTACCACGGTGTTGGCCCGTGGTATGGCCAATACCGCTGGAACACAAAAAAGGCCGCAGGCGGCAGNAGCCTGCTTTCGGCGGGTTGCCANGCACTCGATGCGCTCCTGTACTGCATGGGCTCGACGGACGTGGTGGAGGTAGTAAGTCACTCGACCAAGTCGAGGAACAAAATTTTCCAGAAGTACGAATACGACACCACGGCAGTTACCATCCTGAAATTCAAGGATGGCCGATTGGGCAAAGTGGCATCGGTCATCGACTGCCTGCAGCCATACTATTTCCACACTCACCTCGTGGGCAGCGAAGGCAGCATCTTGGACAACAAATTCTATTCCTCGCAACTCGGCGGGTTAAACAAGAATGTCTGGAGNGAATTGGGNACGCCACTGGTGGATTCTGGTGACGTTGCGGANCANCCCTATCAGCAGCAATTCGAGGTGTTCTTCAAGTCTCTTCGCGCGGGCAAAAAAATGCCGCNCACGAGCCTTGAGGAATCCGCCAAGAGCCATGAGATTATTTTTGCGGCGGATGTTTCCGCAGCAACTGGCAAACCCGTGAAAATTCGCTGAGCCATGCCCAAGCCCTCGGCCATCGCCATCGCGGCGCATCCGGACGATATTGAGTTTTACATGGCCGGCACACTTCTGCGACTGCNGGAATTGGGCTGGGAGATTCACTANTTCAATCTTTCCAGCGGAAACTGCGGCAGCACNGAAATGNCTCCTGCGCAGACGCGCAAAGTGCGCAAGCGCGAAGCACAAAAGGCTGCGAAAATTCTCAGCGCGAAGTTTCACCCGAGCATTGCTGATGATCTCGAGATCATTTTCAGCGTGCCTCTAATCCGAAAAGTGTCCGCGGTCATTCGCAAGTCACGTGCGTCGATTGTCCTCACGCACTCGCCGCAGGATTATATGGAGGATCACACCGAAACCTGTCGACTGGCAGTCAAGGGTGCCTTCACACATGGCATGCCCAATTTCAAAAGCAATCCGGCGNCAAAAANCTACGACCACGACGTGACAGTTTATCATGCCATGCCGCACAGCTTGCNCGATCCGTTGCGGCGGCGTGTCATTCCCGGCCAGTANGTGAACACGACACCAGTGCAAACCACCAAGCTCAAGGCCCTTGAGGCACACGACTCGCAGCAGAACTGGCTGGACTCCAGNNAAGGCCTCAACTCCTACCTCAAGACNATGGACGACCTTTCGNGNGANGTGGGCCGGATGTCGAAGAAATTCAAGCACGCCGAGGGATGGCGGCGCCATTTGCACTACGGCTTCAGTGCAACGGACAGTGANCCGCTAAAGGAAACACTCGGTGGCGATTGCCTCATTAACCGGAAATACGAGCAGGCGCTCGAGAAAGGAACCTGACATGCCCCGCAAACTCAGCACCATCGCACCCGATTGGT
>PBPF01000088.1 GCA_002724615.1 Verrucomicrobiales bacterium
ACCTCCTCGACTGGCCAGTCATGTTCGCCGAGGAATGCGCGCAACGGCTCGTCGACATTCCACAATTCCACCACCTCGCGCCCGACCTCATCTGCCACCAACGACTCCGGCGTGCCTTCGAGCAGGATTTTGCCCTCGTTCATCACCACCACGCGGTCGGCCAACTGGCTTGCTTCGTCCATGTAATGTGTGGTGAGCAGTACCGTGACGCCCGTCTCGCGCAATCGACGGACGCGCTGCCAGATGAGTTGCCGCGCTTGCGGATCCAGACCGGTGGTCGGCTCATCGAGCACCAGTAACCGAGGCTCATTCAGCAGTGCCCGCGCCAGCATCAGCCGGCGCTTCATGCCGCCGGACAACTCGAGGATGGAACTTTCGGCCTTTTCCGAAAGCCCCACCATCTCTAACAGTTCCCCTGCACGCTGCGTCGCGCACTTAAGTTCCAGTCCAAAATAACGTGCGAACACCAGCAGGTTTTTGCGCACCGAAAAGTCAGGGTCGAGGTTGTCCTCCTGCGGGCAAATGCCCATCAACGCCTTCACCGTGCGCGGTTCTTTCGCCACGTCCTGGCCGAATACACGAATCGTTCCGCCGGTGATCGGACTGAAACAGGTCACCATCCGAATCGTCGTCGTCTTGCCCGCGCCGTTGGGGCCAAGTAACGCCACACACTCGCCCGGGGCCACGTCAAAATCGATGCCATCCACTGCGGTGAACTCGCCGTAGCGCTTCACCAAGCCGCGCGCCGCAATAGGCAATTTCGGCAACTCCTCTGCCATGCCAAGCCTAATTCCCTTCCTCCAGGCGACGCAACACCTCCGGATCCCGCACATCCACCCAGCGCCCGGCGATCTCCACACCTGCAACAGCCGCGCCGGCGGACAGGAGGGTGGAAAGCGCGTCGGTCAACTCGTATTCGCCGCGGGGCGATTTCTCCAGTCGCGCGGTGTGCTCGAAAATTGACGGCGTGAAAATGTAAATGCCCGCGTTGTACCAAGCCGNCTCACCGTCCTTCAGCCAGCCATCTGCGCGCAAGGCGTCCAGTTGATCGGGCGATGGTTTTTCCACNAGATGCTTCAGCAAGAACGCCTCATCAAAAAAGAACAGTCCACCTTTCGTCACGTCCTCACTGCCCGTCACAGTTACCAGNCCTGNGANGTCGCCGGCGCNCCAGCGTTCAAGCATCTGCGCGTAAGTTTCCGGCTTCACGAGGATGTCGCCGTATGTCAGCAGGAACGCATCGTCGCCCACGAATTCCTTCGCCAANTCCGGCGCCTTACCCGTGCCGTCCTGCACCAACTGNCGCGCGTAAGTGATGCTCACGCCCAAATCCGCGCCGTCGCCAAAGTGCCCCTCAATCACCTCCGCCTTCCATCCCGTGATAAGGCAAAACTCCGAGATGCCCGCCTCCTGCAGGCCAGTGATAATGTGCTCTAAAATCGGCCGCCCCTCTACCAGCAACATTGGTTTGGGCAACTCATCGGTGAGCCCGCCCATGCGGGTGCCCTTGCCGGCGGCTAGGATGACGGCTTTCATGAATGATCAATGATCATTGAACATTCACTTCGCTTTCCCTTGGTTCGCCACCGCTTCCATCGCTGCCTTCACCGCTTCCTCATCGCCGAGATAGTAATTTTTGATNGGCTTCAGATCGGCGTCGAGCTCGTAGACGAGCGGCATGCCGGTGGGAATGTTGAGCTTGAGTACGGCCTCCTCACTCAGNCCATCAAGGTACTGTACCAATGCGCGNAGGCTGTTGCCGTGCGCCGCGATGATAATGCGTTTACCTTCCTTGATTTCCGGTGCGATGGCCTCGTGCCAGTAAGTCAGGAAACGCTCGACGGTGTCCTTTAAACATTCGGTGAACGGCAATTGCTCGGGAGTAAGGCCAGCATAACGCGGATCATTACCGGGGTAACGCTCATCATCAGCATCCAGTGCGGGCGGCGGNATGTCNTAGGCNCGNCGCCAGATGAGCACCTGCTCGTCGCCGTGCTTCTGCGCCGTCTCGGCCTTGTTGAGACCCTGCAGCGCACCGTAGTGGCGCTCGTTNAAACGCCAGTCGCGGCGAACNGGCAGCCACATTTGGTCCAGCTCATCCATTGCAATCCACAGTGTGCGAATGGCTCGCTTCAAAACACTTGTGTGTGCCTTGTCGAAAACGAAGCCGTTCTCCTTCAANACCGCCCCCGCCGCCTTGGCCTCCTCGCGGCCTTGGTCGGTGAGGTCAACATCGTGCCAGCCGGTGAAGCGGTTCTCGAGGTTCCATTGGGATTGTCCGTGACGCAGTAAAACCAGTTTGTGCATGGCGGCGCAATGTAGCGGGCAGCGGAGTGCGTGTCAGCAAAAAGTACCTTGGCCGCGCGCGTCTGAGCAAATCAGCTTGGAGCCGCGTGCCAAAACTGCTGTCATCGGCCGGTGCCGGATGAATTTGAATCATTGACTGAAAGCGCGGGACTGCTGGATCTCTCCAGCCGTTCGCGCCTGTGTGTGTTGGGTACGGACCGTGTGAAATTTCTGCACGGGCAGGTGACCAACGACATCGCCGGGCTGACGGATAACACCGGGTGTTACGCCGCGCTGGTAAACGCAAAGGGCAAGATGGAGTGCGACCTTTTCGCGTACCGGCTGGCGGAGGAACTGTTGCTGGATTTCGAGCCGGGGCATACTGAGGCCATCCGTGCGCGGCTGGAAAAATTTGTCATCGCGGAAGACGTGGAGATCGCCGACGTGGCACCACACTTCGGGCTGCTCAGCGTGCAGGGGCCGAAAGCCGCCGATGCCTTAAAGGCAACAAACCTACCCATCCCGGAAGAAGATTTTGCCGTCACAAAAACGGAAGCGGAAATCCATGTCATCAACAATCCGCGACTGGGCACGAGNGGGTTCGATTTNTTCGTGCCNATNGACGCGCTNNCCGATTNNAAAGGTCGGCTGTCCGATGCTGCGACACCGTGCANNGAGGCGGCGTTTGAACGGGCNCGCATCCTGGGCACNATTCCGCGTTTCGGCGTGGACCTGACGAAAGCCAACCTGCCGCCCGAAGGTGGGCTGGAAGACCGCGCCATCAGCTACGCGAAAGGCTGCTACATTGGTCAGGAAGTCATCGCCCGCATTCGCACCTACGGGCANGTGACGCGCGTGCTCCGCGGCCTTCGACTCGACGGTCCNGCGGCGACGGGCGANGGGGTGTTCCTCAAGGACAAGCAAGTGGGCGCNTTAACGAGTGTGGACNGCANATCAGGGGCGGCGCTGTCGCTCATCCGCCGCGAGTGCAATGACCCCGGCACACAACTGCGGGTGGACACGCAAAACGGCAGCGTCACGGCTCAAGTCGCCACGCTGCCGTTTGAACGATTTGCACTTTAAAAGTCTATCAGTTCCACGTCGAACACCAGCGTAGCGTTCGGCGGGATGACGCCGCCAGCGCCACGTTCGCCATAGGCGAGGTTCGGCGGNAGGATCAGGATGCGCTGCTCGCCCTTTTTCATGTCGCTCAGCGCCTCGTCCCAGCCCTTGATGACCTGGCCGATGCCGACGACAAACTCAAACGGCTTNCCNCGGTCACGCGAGCTGTCGAATTTNTTGCCGTTGATCAACGTGCCCGTGTAGTGCGCCTTGATCCGCTTGCCCTTTCCGCACTTGTCGCCCTCGCCTTCCTTCAGCACAAAGTACTTCATGCCGGACTTCGTGGTCTCCAGCTTGGCCTTGGGGTGTTTCTTTTTCAGTTCGGCAATTAATTCGTCCACGTTTTTTGCATTTGTAGTTTCGTCAGCAGGGGTTTTCTTGGCAGGCACTTCGCCTTGGCAAGCGCCAGCAATCAAAAACAAGCCGCAAGCGGCCAAGGCTACGAGTGGGGTATTATTAGTCTTCATTTCAATTCAACGCATTCCACGTCAATAAGCACGGTGGAAAAGGGCGGGATAGCCGCGCCCGCGCCGGCCTTGCCAAAGGCCAATTCGTGTGGGATCACCAACAGTCGGCGTTCGCCTTTCTTGATCCCCTCAAGCCCTTCGGCCAAGCCCTTGATGCGCAGCGGCGCGCCAACTGGAATGGGCGCAGGTCGGCCGGCCTTGCGAGTGTCGTCCAATACCTTGCCATCCGGCAGGCTCAGAATGATATGCAACGTGGCGGTCTGGCCTTTGGCGGCACCTTTACCTGCGCCCGCCTTGGTTATGAGATAACGCAGTCCGGTCTTGGACTCCACCTCCTTGGCTCCGGGATTGGCCTTGGCGGTCTCAGCGATTTTCTTGGCAACCAAATCCTTATCTTTGTCCATGCGCGCCTTGTGCTTGGCCATGGCCCGATCGGCCAAGCCCTTCTCCAGCGTAATAAAAGTGGCTTGATCAGCCTTGAACGCCTTCGCCTTGGCACCAATGCGCAGAATCTTCACAGTATTCATCTTGTCACCCTTGGCGACGGCATTAACGACNTTTTGGTCTTCCGGGCCGACCACCTTTCCGAAGACTGTATGCTTGCCNTCCAAGTGGGGTGTGGCGCGGTGTGTGATNAAAAATTGGCTGCCGTTGGTAGCCGGGCCAGCGTTGGCCATGGAGAGAATGCCGGGACCACTGTGCTTGAGCGTGGCGTCAATTTCATCGGCAAATTTATAGCCCGGGCCCCCTGTACCTGTGCCTTGCGGGCAACCGCCTTGGATCATGAAATCGCCNATGACACGGTGAAAATTCAGCCCGTCAAAATATGGTTTGCCCTTTTGATCCGCGGGTGGGCCACCGGCCTTGGAGTAATGCTTGGTGCCTTCGGCCAAGCCAACAAAGTTTGCAACCGTCATCGGAGTCTTCTCGAACTCCAGCTGTATACGAATCTTGCCCTTCGTGGTGTCGATTACGGCATAGAGTCCGTCGGCCAGTTTTTCCGCGGCTCCAACATGGCTTGCCAGCATCATCGCCGACAATNCGGCCCAAGTGAAAATGAAGTTACGCATGACGCCCCCACCAAAACAGATTGGCGGCTGGAGGCGAGTTTTTTCTTTTGGCGTGACAAGCCNGTCCGCACGACCGCACGCTGCCGCTGATGAGCAATGCGGATCTGAGCGACGGCCTCTATGCCGAAATGGAAACCTCCAAAGGGAAAATTCTTTTGCAGATGGAATTTGAGAAGGCTCCCGAGACCGTGGCAAACTTTGTTGGCTTGGCCGAAGGCACCAAGCCTTATTCCACCGATGGCGGCGAACCCGAGGATCAGGACGGACGGCCGTACTATGACGGGCTGNTGTTCCACCGTGTCATACCGGACTTCATGATCCAAGGCGGCTGCCCCGACGGCATCGGCACCGGCGGCCCCGGCTACAAGTTCGACGACGAGATCGACGACTCATTAACACACGAAGGCCCCGGCATCCTCTCCATGGCCAACGCCGGCCCCGGGACGAATGGCAGCCAGTTCTTCATCACGCACGTCGCCACCCCGTGGCTCGATGGCAAGCACACCGTCTTCGGAAAGGTGGTCGAGGGACAGGACGCTGTCGATGCCATTGNGCAAGGCGACGAACTGAAGACCGTGAAGATTCTTCGCCAGGGAAAAGCCGCCGAGGCGTTTTAAGGGAGANCAGTCGGGGTCTCGACGGCAGCAAAATGACCGCCACAGAACAAGCCGCCCTCGCCGAGGCCCTCAAGNAACTAGGCTGCCCTCAGGACAAAGCCGCCGAGATGGCCGCCCAACTCGACAAGCGCGCCGCCCAGCTTGCCNCCGAGCAAAACCGGACNCACGATGAAGCCTTNGCCCACCTGCTAAACCTGATGAAGGAAGGCTGGGCCGCACAACAGCAATGATCCGCCCCTGGAAAAAACTCGGCAGCACCATCCACAGCGAGCACCGCATCTTCAAGGTGCGCAAGGANCGCGTCATCAACCCGCGCACCGACACCGAGCACGAGATGGTCGTGCTGGAAAACCCCGACTGGGTGAACATCATCGCCCTCACGCCCGCTGACGAACTGGTGATGGTCGAACAATACCGGCAAGGCTCCGAAACCGTGGAACTGGAAATCCCCGGCGGCATGGTCGACGAAGGTGAGACACCCCTCGAAGCCGGCCTGCGAGAACTGCGCGAAGAAACCGGCTACGAAGGCGAAAACCCGCGCCTCCTCGGCTCACTCCTCGCCAACCCCGCCATCATGAACAATCAGGTNCACACNGNGTNCGTNGAGAACTGCACCCAGAAACACGAACTGGCATTCGACGACGGCGAAGACATCGCTTTGCGTTTAATTCCATCCGCCTCAGTGCCGGATTTGATCCGTGATGGAAAAATTCGCCACTCGGTGATCGTGGCGGCCCTTCAGCTGTTTGNCNTGTCCCGTTAGANAAACGGATGTTGAGNTAATCACGNTCAACTGAGCACNGANTACTTTCCTGCTCGCAGGGCNTCTTTTTTCTCCTCCAGCTCTTCCTGTAGCATCTTGCGTTCGCCGCTGAGTTCTTTCTGGATTTGCTCGGCGGCCTCGTATTCGCCGGCGGCGACGGCCTCGGCNATCTTGCCTTCCAAAAAGACTTCGCGCTCGGCGATCTTGGCCTGATACTTGTTGTCCAACTCCGCCAATTCGGCGCGCTGTTCNTCGGTNAGCTTGATGTCGGGGGACTCCTTCTGGAGTTTTTCCATGGCGAGTTCGTAGGCGCTTTTCATTGTTCCTCCGGTTTCTTTTTCCACGGCATATCTGGAAACTTGGTGGGCAGCTTCATGGGTTCGGGTGCGGGCTCGGCCANTTTTAACGGATCTTCTGCGGCGGCTTCAGCAGGGGCATCCATGTTGCCTCGCCANCCGGCNATGCGGGCCTGCAGACCGTGGTGCTCGGCCTTTTCCTTGTCGCCATGCCGCATGTAAAACAGGGAGAGATTGGTGTGGACGCGCTGTTCCTTGTCATNGAGTGCCTCCGCCTTGTGGCCTTCNGTGATGGCGCGTTCATAATCACCGCGCCGGTAATGGGCCATGCCGAGTGANAGCTGNGCCTCGAGGTGTGCGGGGTCGCGGGCAAGGATAGCCTCAAGCTNCGCNATGGCGCCATCGTAGTCGCCCTGGGTATAGGCGAGGATGGCGTCGTCGTAGGTGTCTTGNTGGTCGGCGTCGGCCATTTGTTTTGACAGGCGATTGTGCGCCCGATTCACTGGGCGGCGCAAGGAGCTAAATGGCGACCACCCTCCAGCTTTTGTCCACAGACTTTGACGGCACGCTGCACTCGGATTACGAGCAGCCGGCGGTGCCGCCGGAATTGCAGGAACGTCTTGGCGAACTGCAGGCTGCGGGGGCCACTTGGTGCATCAACACGGGACGCGACCTGACGGGGTTAATGGAGGGCATCGCGCGTGCGCGATTGTCGGTACGGCCGGATTATCTGGTGACGGTTGAGCGAGAGATTTACATCCACGAGAATCACGAGTACGTGCCGCATCGCGAATGGAACGACCAGTGCGCGGCGGAACAGGAGGCTGCGTTTGACGAGGTGCGGCCGGCGTTGCCCAAACTGGTGGCGTGGATNCGCGAGCGGTTTGACGCNGAGATTTATGAAGACGCCTTCTCNCCCTTCTGCCTCATCGCGCGGGACAATGACGAGTGCGACGCCATCCAGTCGCAGGCCGAGGATTTCCTCGCGGACTGGCCAACGCTGGACTTCGTGCGCAACGACATTTATGCGCGCCTCTCGCATACNGCCTATAATAAAGGCAGCGCGCTGGGTGAGGTGGCACGACTGACAGGCGTCGATCCGGAATACACGTTGGCGGCGGGCGACCACCTCAACGACCTGCCGATGCTGACGCCCGATCGCGCCCGCTGGCTGGTGACCCAGCATAACGCCATCNGGCAAGTANAGGAGCACGTACAAAATCATGGNGGATTTGTCAGCAGTTATCCCTGCGGGAATGGACTACTGGAGGGGATTGACCGGGTGCTGGNAAAGGAGTAGCCGGTACAAATNCGTGCGNTTCAATTAGGAATCCTAATGATTCCTTGGTGCCTGTGAATNCCTGCTGATGTANTTTNAGCAAGGTCTTGAGGGGCAGTGAGTTGGGGGNTATGTCATGGATTGGTTTTTTGTGAATAATATTTTGACAGACTAGTCATTAGTGATAGTTTTGGTCGCCCTTTGCAAAAGGGAGGCCTTCCCGCCCCGGTTTTTTCGGCATTTGGCGGGTGGCAAAAGTCTGATGGGACACATCAATGAGCGACAGCACCGCGGCCTCGGAGGCCGCTGACAGTAGTAAAAAGGTTTCGAAGGTTTCCGAGGCGGTTATCCGCATCGCCGGCAATTCGCAGGACGGCATCCAGTCCATTGGCGGTTTTCTCGCGCGCCTCGCCGGCCGCAGCGAGCAGGATGTGATGACCTTCATGACGATTCCGTCGACGATTTCCGGCGGGCCATCAATCTTCCAAGTGCGCATTGGCTCGGGCGAGGTGTTGTCTTCTGGAGACGACGCAGACGTGCTGCTGGCGTTTTACCAGCACAGCTACGAGAACCACATCGACTTTTTAAAAGAGGGCGGCATTGTCCTTTATGACTCGGGCCATGTGGAGCCGGACCCCGAACTAGAGAAGAAGTACCGCCACGTAGGATGTGCGGTGACAGAACTGACGGTGGAAGCCATCGGCGGCACGGCGCGCGACAAGGGGAAGAATATTTTTTCGCTGGGACTCATCGCGCGGATGTTTGACTTGGACGCACCCAAGCTGGAGACGCTCATCCTTGAGCGCTTCAAGGGCAAGGCAGCGAGCATCAGTACGACAGCGTTGACAGCATTCCACGCGGGCTACGCTTATCCCATCGCGACCATCGCGGAGCTGTACGAGTTCACCGAGCCGCAGGCGCGCGATAAGGAGCAGGTCGTCTGCAACGGAAACGAGGCGCTGGGTTACGGCATTCTGGCGGCGGGCGTACGGTTTGGCGCGGGGTATCCCATCACGCCTTGGTCGGACCTGATGGAACTGCTGCGGCGCGAGCTGCCGAAGTACGGAGGCATCTTCGTGCAGGCGGAGGACGAGATTGCGGCAGTCTCGATGGCCATTGGCTCGAGCTATTCCGGCCGCGTGGCGGTGACGGGCTCCAGCGGCCCGGGACTGTCTTTAAAGAGCGAAGCCATCGGCCGGGCGGTGATGGCTGAGATGCCTCTGGTGATGATCGACGTGCAGCGCGCGGGGCCATCCACCGGAATGCCCACCAGC
>PBPF01000089.1 GCA_002724615.1 Verrucomicrobiales bacterium
CTTTGCCGCGCACCAGCACAATTGGTTCACGCCGACCCCAGTCCCGCATCTGCGTGAACGGATGCCAGACATACTGGCGGTCCAGCCGCGCCAGCTTATGCATCGCCCAGTGCCTCCAGCAATTGGTCGATGTCCTCCGGCGCATGCGCCGCGCTCACTGTCAGTCTCAGTCGGGCCGCGCCGCGCGCCACTGTTGGATAACGAATTGCCGGAACCCACACTCCCGATTCCAGCAAGCACCTCGATAATTCCACTGCCACCGCCTCGTCCTCCACAATTAGCGGCAGGATTGCGCTGCGCACAGGCGGCAGTTTCCATCCGCGCCCGATCAAGCCGTTCTTGAGTCTATCCACCAAACTCCACAAGGCAGTCCGACGCTTTTCCCCTTCGACCGACTGCACTAGTTCCACGCCCGCTCTTGCCGCTGCAGCCTGCGCTGGGACTGGTGCGGTGGAGAACATGAATGGTCGCGCCCGGTTCACCAGTAAATCCACCAGTGTCCGCGTTCCGCAAACATACCCTCCCGCTGCTCCCAGCGCTTTCCCGAGCGTCCCCATCTGCACCTCCACCAAGTCGGTCACAGCAAACTCTTCCACCATCCCGCGCCGCTGCTCACCGTAAAGTCCCGTCGCGTGCGCCTCGTCCACCATCAACCACGCCCCATGTCGCTCCTTCAATTCCACCAGGTTCAGCAGCGGCGCAATGTCGCCGTCCATTGAGAACACGCTCTCCGTAACTACCAAAACCTGTCCGTCGCGCCGGCCTGACTGCTCAAGAATTCGCTCCAGATGGTCGAGGTCATTGTGTTTGAAAACCCGCAACCGCGCTCCCGAGGCACGTGCTGCGTCTACCAGGCACGCATGCGCCAGTTTGTCGATGACCACCGTGTCTCCTTTGCCCATCAGCGCCGGTATCACCCCCGCCGTTGCGTAACCCGTTGCAAACGACAGAGCCGCAGTCGTTCCTTTAAATGTGGCCAGTGCCTCCTCCAACTCGTGATGCACCGTCAGCGACCCGCTGATCAACCGAGCCGCACCCACGCCCGCGCCGTACGTATCCACTGCCTTCTTCGCTGCATCTCGCAGGGTCGCATGCCCAGCCAGTCCCAAGTAATCGTTCGAGGAAAAATTCAGTACCTCCCGGTCGCCAACCTTCACGCGCGCTCCCTGCGCTGAATCCACCTGTCGCAGTTCGCGCCGCAGACCGTCGTCCGCGATCAACGCCAGTTCCTGTTCCAGATGTTCCTCGAATGAATTCACGCCTCTTGTTGTGCCGGCGGCACAACCCATTCCCCGTTCACCATCACCCCAATCGGCTTCCGCGCACAATTCACAATCTCAGAAAACACATCGCCGCCTGTGATCGGNAACACAATCATGTCTGCAAACGCTCCCTTTGAAATCTCCCCTGCAACCCCTTGCCACCCCAGCGCAGNCGCCCCGTTTACCGTGGNCATCNTTGCCACTTCCTCAGGAGCCANGNNCGGATGCTTGCCACAAAATTCANGCATTTCAGCGAACATGTTNAGCTCCGCTTCGCCNTCGCGCATTGTTGCAAGGCTGTCCGTCCCCAGGCACACGTTCACTCCCGCCTCACGCAGCGCTTCAAACTGAAACTCGGNATGTCCGAAATACGCGTGACTCCGCGGACAATGTGCGACACTCGACCTGCTTTCGGTCAATAGCCGCACATCTTCCTCNTCGAGATAATTGCCATGCACCGCCAACAGTCGGCGACTCAGGGCTCCGTGCTCCGCTGCCAGCTTCACGGGCGATTGTCCTCCGCAATCCGACATATCACGTCCCACTGCAGCCAGTCGCTGGTACAACGCCCCGCTCCCATCTTNGAACATTTCGGCCTCATCCCTCGANTCCGCCAAGTGCACTGCCAAAGGCCAATCGTTTTCCGCAACCGTACTAACACAATCTNGCATCGCATCNGGTCNCACCGTGTACAGTGCGTGCGGCGACAGACCCACAGCGCCCAGCGGCGGCCCGTTGTCCCTTAAAAAAGCGACTGCCTCCGAAACTGCCTGTCCGGCGTCTGTGCTGGGTCGCACGACGATCATTTCCAAAAACGACAATAGCCGCAGCTTCGCCTCCGGCCACAGGCCCGGCAATAAATCCGGTCGCGTCTCGATGTTTCCAAGCGTGGTTGTNCCGTGCCTTAAACATTGTTNNGCGCCTTCCCGCCACGATGCCTGCCAAGCGTCATCGTCCATCGTTTGCTTCAGGTGCATGATCGACGTTATCCAGTTGTTGAAGGAAGCCGGTGGCGGAATGCGCCCGGCGAGGCTTGTGTAGTCGAGGTGTGCGTGCGCGTTGACCAAGCCGGGCATCAGCACCACTTCGCCCAAGTCCACTGCGTCGCCGNGCAAGTCGGCCCATGGGCCCACCTCCGCCACNNGGNCGNCNGCGATGCGCACCGCTCCATCCTCGATGGGCGGCCCGTTCATGGGCACCAGCAACCGCGNACGCAAAAGCATGCGCGGAAGCTAAGGGAGGAAACGGGGCCGGGTCAACGCGCGTCAGGCGGCCATGCTCAGGAGCGACCGCTTGGCCGATGCGGCCACGCGTGTGTTCTTTGCCTTGAACTTGCTGTGACGCTTGCGGATCTGTGCCTGGATTTTTTTAGTCGCCANGTCAATGGCGGCATACAGGTCGTCCTCCGCATCACGCGCCAGCAGGCATTGCCCCGGCAGGTTGACTTTCATGGTGCAGGTAAATTTCTTCTTAGGCATCCCCTTGTGGTCGCGTTCCAGATTCACAAAAGCGGACAGCGCATGGCCATCCTGATTTTCGAGCTTTTCAATCTTGGAACGAACGTGGCTTTTGAGGGAATCGGTGAGGCTGACTTTGTGGGTGGAAAGTACCAGCTTCATAGAAAGCAACCTACCACACATCCGNGGTTTCGCCAAATGATGCCGAGAAAAGTTGCTTGAGTTATTAACAGCCCAACCATCCCCGGTGCCGCGTGAAAACCGGCCGCAGTGCGGTGGATAATTGGTCCTGTATCGCCTGTATTTCTCTATAAACCGCCACATTTGCCTTTCGAGGTCTTGCGGTTTCACGGCAATTGAGCTTCACGAATCGATCCGAGAGGTCGCTAACCGCAATTTTTTCACCGCGATTTTTGCGCCAACACCACATTGCCTGCAGCGCTGCCCCGTAGGCGGCGCCTTCACCCACTGCCAACGTGACCACTTCGGCGTTGAACACGTCAGCCATCACCTGACGCCACAGCCGTGAACGCGAACCGCCCCCTGTCACGCGGATTTGCCGGGCCTTTACGCCCAACTCCGCCAAACGGCGCAAGCCGTAGTTCATCCCCATTGTCACTCCCTCCATGGCCGCGCGCGCGAAGTGGCCCGGACGATGCGTGCGGTTGTTGGCTCCCAGCCACACGCCGGTGCCGTTCGGCACGTTCGGCGTGCGTTCGCCTTCAAGGTATGGCAGCAGGATGAGCCCATCGCTACCCGCGCCCACTTTCGCCGCCGCCTGTTCGTACTGCGCGTGCGACATACCATAATGACCGCGCACCAATTCCGTGGCGACAGTGACGTTCATTGTACACAGGAGCGGCAGCCAGCGATTTGTGGAATCACAGAACGCGGCGATCTCGCCTTCCGGGTCAATCACCGGCTTGGCTGCGCAGGCATAGATGGTGCCACTGGTGCCAAGGCTGGCGGTGACAATGCCCGGGCGCGTGTTGCCCGTGCCGATGGCGCCCATCATGTTGTCGCCGCCGCCGGCACTCACCAGTACGTCGGTGGGCAATCCCAGTGCCTTAGCCGTGCCCGAAGCCAGTGTGCCCGCCGGTTGATCGCTGGCGATCAACGGCGGCAGCTTGTCCGCCAGCGCGCCGTCAATGGCTTTCATGGCTGGCGCGGACCATTTGCGCTTCTTCACATCCAGTAGCGCCGTGCCGCTGGCGTCGCCGTACTCCATCACCGCATTGCCGGTGAGCCACCAGTTCAGGTAATCGTGTGGCAACAGCACCGTGGCCAGTTGCTTGAAATTTTTTGGCTCGTGCTTTTTCAGCCACGCGATCTTTGGCGCGGTGAAACCCGGCAGCATGGCATTACCCACGCGGCCGATGGTTTTCTTTAAGCCGCCGAGCTTTTTCGTGATGGCATCGCACTCAGCACTAGTGGTGGTGTCGCACCATAGCTTGGCAGGACGAATGACGCTGCCTTTTGCATCCAACGGCACAAAGCCATGTTGCTGGCCACTCACGCCGATGCCCTTTACCTCGGCGGCGGAGGCTTTGGCCTCCTTCAATGCGGACTTGATCGTGGCGGCGGTTGCCTTGCGCCAGCTTTCAGGATGCTGTTCCTTCGCGCCGGGCGGCAGGCCGCCGATGAGCCCGTAGCCGCGCTGGGCACTGCCGAGCACCTTGCCGTTCTTTGCGTCGATCACCAGCGACTTGGTGGATTGCGTGCCGCTGTCGATGCCGATGAAAAGTTCGCGCATGATTAAACGAGTTGTTCGGCCACTTTTTCCGGCGGCAAGGTTGTTTCTTCGCGGGTTCCAAGGTTCTTGAGCACCGCTTCATTCGGGGCTGTTAAGCGCACGGTAAAACATGCGCCAAGTTCCAGAGCCCTCTTGAATTGTTTGTCGGGTTTTTGTGGCACCACGGAGTATTCGGCATTCAGTCCGAAATCCCGGATTTGTTGCACCAAACCCAACGATGCCATCCGCAATGATTCATCTTCAATTAATACGAACGCATCGATGCCTTCATTGAATTCTGGGAGAAGCTTTCGGTCCTTCAGCAACTCGGCCAACACCACATCTCCCATGGCGAATCCGGCTGCTGGCATGTCGTTTTTCCCGCCGGAAACAAGTTTAACCAATTGATCGTAGCGCCCGCCGCCGGCAATGGCTCGAAACTTCCCCTGCCTGTCAAAGGCCTCATAAACAATGCCCGTGTAATAGGCCAAGCCGCGAATAACGTTGTAATCGATCTTCACGTAATCANCAAGGCCGCGCGCAGCGAGATTATCGACGACGATCTGCAACTCGCCGGTGGGTGTTCCCGAGTCGATAAAAGCCCGCACCTGTTCGAGTGTGAATCCCAGCGCNTTGAACTTTTTATCACTCTCCTCGGGTGATGTGCGCTCAATTTTGTCGACGGTCTGATAAAAATCGTAAGCCCGGTTTTCGTCTTTGCATTGAGCCGAAAAGAAATCCTGCCATGCGTTGCGGCTGCTGAGGCGGATCACGAAATCCTCGGCTGTCAGATCGAAACTTCGGAGCACATCAATAAGCAGCGCGATTAATTCCGCATCAGCCGCCGGGTCNTTTTCCCCGAAGATGTCTGCGTTGAACTGAAAGTGCTCCCGCAAGCGACCCTTTTGCTGGCGCTCGTAACGAAAAAGCTGCGGGATCGAATACCACTTGATGGGTTTTTTGTAATGACGCTCCCGGGCTGCAATCATGCGCGCCACGGTTGGTGTCATTTCCGGTCGCAGAGACACGGCTCGATCGCCCTTGTCCGTGAAGTTGTACAACTGTCCAACGATCTCCTCGCCGCTCTTCGCAGTGAANAGTTCCAGCGGCTCCAGTGGCGGGCCGTCATATGCTTGGAATGCGTACCGGCGGGCGACCGTTTGCCAGTTCTCAAAAATGTATTCGCGCACGGCGGCGCTCCAAGCCTCGCCTTGGGGCACAGGCTCGGGATAAAAGTCGCGGAAGCCCGGCAGCCGATCCATCGGGAGAGGAAACAGGCGGACGGGCGGGCGCGTCAAGCGTTTGCGTCTGGNGCCGCAGGCTCGGNGGGTTGCAGGGTGGCAAGGGCGGCGCGCATTTCCTTGCCGGCGCGGAATTTGACGACCGGGCGAGCGGGGATGGGAATGTCGACGCCGGGATTGCGCGGATTGCGGCCGACGCGGGCCTTGCGGGTGGCTATTTTGAACACGCCGAAGTTGCGCAACTCCACGGTGCTGCCGCGGCCCAAGGCGCGGATGATGGACTCGAGCGAGGCCTCGAGCACATCCTTGATCTGGTCCTGATTCAGCTTGAGATCGGCATTACGAGAGACCTCGGTGACAATGTCCTGTTTGGTCATGGGAAGAANAGGTTGGGGGTGAGAGGGTCATGTGACTTTCCCCTTCTACGCCGATGCTGGCGGCTGTCAAGCGCCAGGGCTACAAATTTAAATGCGCGAACAATGCCGCAGGCTCGAGGCGCAGATTGAGGTAAAACGGGCCAAAGCCGCCGTAGCGCGCGCTGACCTCATCGAAGCGCATTTCGTAGACAATGTNCTTCACCGAGCCGGCCTCTTGCGCGAAAAGCGTTACACCCCATTCCCAATCATCGAGTCCCGTGCTGCCTGTGATCAGCTGCTTGATGCGACCGGCGAACTTGCGCCCCGTCACCGCGTGGGTGCGCATGAGCTTTTTGCGATCGTCGNAATCGTGCATGTACCAGTTGGCACCGCCTTCACGCTTCTTGAGCATGGGATAAAAACACATCACCGGCCACTCGGGCATCTCGGGNTACAGGCGGTACTTTTTGTAGTCGTCATTGCCCGCGCGCAGCTCAGNCAGCTTGGCCTCGTATTCGTCGCTGCCCGGCTCCAGCTTAAACTCCCGCTTGGTGCGCGCCTGCAGGTCGTCGTCGGTGGGCATGTACTCGGTCAATTCCGTGACGCTCAGATAGCTGTACTCCATGTCCAATGCGCCGGCGGGGAAGCATGCTTCCAGATCGCGGTGCAGTTGGCCCAGTCCGCCCAGTTCCTCATGGCACAGCCAGCAGGCCAAGTCGCACTTGCCGCCGACATTGGNAAATGTTCGCAGCAGCGGATGCGATGCATTGTTGTTGGCAGCGCACAGGGCCTCCAGCTTCTCTCTNGCGCCTGTGCGCTCCTCCGGCGTCAGATCCTCCCACACCATGCGATCCACGCGGTAAAACACNTGCATCACGTGGATGCCCTCGTTCAATTTTACAGTCGGCAAGCTCATCACAAGTTCGTTTTCGGGCGGGGAGCCTGATAAAACCCGGGCTGCTTGGCAAAGCAATTCCCCTCCAATGAAGCCTTCTTTTCGACGGCCGGTTTCGGCTTGAACTNTTTGCGGATCTTGTCCTGCGCCATGTACAGCCCCACCGCTGCCATCGCCAAAGCGGACACCCACAGCAACACCGTCCACGTCAGCCCNGGCTGCAGCGGACGGTCGGTCATCTTATAGCGGAACCACAATGCCGCACCGGCCAGCGGTGCCAGCATTATTGCCTGCGCCACGCCGCCGACCAGCACCATCGATACTGGTGCGCCCACCAGCANGTAAAGCACCGCGCAGGTGCACGGGATGAAAATGCAGCAGCCGCGCACAAGACGGATGCGCTCGGCGTCTGTCTCGGGCCGAGGCTTTAGCTTGTAGAGCACCAACGTATCGGCCAGCAGCCGGGCGTTGGAGGCCGAGCCGCTAACCAGCGTGGAGAACAACACGATGAACGCGCCGACGAGGAAGATGGTCCAACCCGATGAGCCCAGCGGCTTGAAGAGGTTGGATANGTCGAGAATCATGCCCTTGTCGCTTACGCCCGTGTCACGAAGCAGTGCCGCGCCCAGCAGATAAAACACGACCGTCGCCGAGGTGTAGATGACCATCGACACCCACGCGTCGATGCGCATTACCTTTAGCCAGCCGCGCGCGCGTGNATACCATGCCTCGCTGTCTTCACGCGGGCCGACATTGCGCGAGTACCCTTTCTCCAGACACCAGTTGGGATAGTAAATCAACTCCGTCGCCCCCACNCCGATCATCCCGAACGCCGCAAACGCCGTGCCGAAATTGTCCGGTAACTTGAACGACAACCCCTCGCGGATGTTGTCCCCCGTAATGCGATACGCCTCCATTGCCGGCATCGCCTGCAGCGCATAAAGCGCATAGCCCGTGGAGATGACAAACAGCACCACCATCACNATCGAAAACCGTTCCACATGTTGGTACTTGCCAGAGGCCAGAATAGCCGCCGTGGCGAGCGCNACAAACACCGCCAGAGCGCGGTCGCTNAAGTTGATGCCCCCTTCCGCAAACACCTGTCCCACGCCGCCGACAATCCCGCCCAGTTGAAAAAACACCCCGATGAACATCAACACGAAACACCAGATAAGCCACGACACGATGAACCGCGGCCCCGGCACGCTGTCCATCAACTCCAGCGTCGTCTTCCCCTGCACCATCGCCGCTCGTCCCAGTTCCACCTGCACGAACACCTTGATGATGCACCCGATGATGATGAACCAGAGCAGCGAAAATCCGTGATCCGCCCCAACTTTCGGCGTGGCGATGAGCTCGCCCGACCCCACAATGCAAGCCGTGACAATCAACCCCGGCCCCAGATGCTTGAGAATCCCCCTCCAATGCGTGGGCGCGTCTTGGGGTTGCGATTGATCCGCGGACATCGGCGGACGGTACGCAAAACCGGTTTGTGTTGCACGCTTCAAAAGCTGTTGTGCAATNGGCGGTCCTCTGGCTAACTCCGGCCATGTTCGGTTTCGGCCATCGCGAGGTGCAGGATCGATTTTCCATGAACGCCCTTGGCCGGCCNTACCGGTTTGTGCCGCCCCGGACTGGTCTNCTGTTTCCGCGCATTCTGAAAAAAATCCTGCCGTGGTACATGCGGCAAAAATACGGCATCACACAATGGGAAGTGCGTGGTGTGGAATGGCTGCGGACATCCATCGACGCAGGCCACGGGGTGATCTTGACTCCCAACCATTCGCGCGACAGCGACTCTGTGGGAATTGGTTTCGTGGGCCATGCTTCAGAAACCTGTCCCCATTTCATGGCCGGNTGGCATGTGATTCTGGAAAGCTGGTTCCAATCGTTCGTCATTCCGCGNGTGGGTGGATTCAGCGTTTTGCGCGAAGGGAGCGACCGGCAATCTGTCCGCACCGCTATCGAGCTGGCAGCCACGGGTTCGCGTCCAGTCATTATTTTCCCTGAGGGCCACGTGACTCGAACAAACGACCGCCTTGCGNCCCTGCAAGAGGGAGCTTCCCTAATTGCCCGGNAGGCCGTGGGCCAGCGCGAAAAAGCGGGTGCCGGGCCGCTTGTGATTCATCCTGTTGCCATCAAATATCAATTTACTGGCGATTTTGAAAAAGCTGCTCGTCCAAAGCTTCAGCGACTAGAAGGGAAGCTCAATCTTCCGGACGAGGCGTCCTTGGGATTGATCCAACGACTGGAACGAGTCCAGGAAGCGATCATCCGCGACCGTGAAATCGACAAGCTCGGGAAGTTGCAGGAAGGTTCGATTGAGGAACGTGCCCAAAATCTGGCAGATCATCTTTTAACACCATTGGAGGAAGCGTGGGANCGGCAGGGTGAAGCCGCCGATATTTACGAGCGGGTGCGCCGCCTGCGCACGGCCATCCTCGACAGTGCGATTGAGCGTGATGCCATNGAGGAAGAAAACCGCCGTTTGCGCCGTCAACTAGAGGACTGCACGTGGGCCTTGAAGTTGGCCAGTTATTCGTCCGGATACCTCGCCGAAAACCCCTCGGTGGAGCGNTATCTCGAGACACTCGACGCCATGGTGGAGGATGTCTTCAACAGCATCAAAACCGATTCGGGCTGGCGGATGGTTCTGGATATTGGCAGGGCCTTGCCAGTCGAGAGACGCGACAAGTCGCTCGGAGAATCCACCCGGGCCGCGCTGGAGAAGCAACTATTGTCCTTGGCCGAAGAACTCAACCAGTCACTGCCCTAGCTGTCCTGGACATACTCCTCTTCGGTGTAACCTGGCGTGAAAACTGCCATCGCTTTGATGGTCGCGCCCGATCCTTCGCCCTCCTGAATCATTGCCACGCTGATGGGTTCCATTTTGTTCTGGTTCCCATAGCGGTTGATTGCCGCGGAAGTTTCCTCCACCGAGTAAGCCGTGAATCCTACAACTTCGTTTTGCATGATAAAAAAATGGGACGGCGCATTGAGCGCGAGAACCCGCCACGGGTCAACCCAGCAATTGGCCGAGCTTGGTCCANGCAATGTAGATGCCGATGGCGACGAAACTAGCAAAGGACAGGCACAGCATTACATCCCACACCCGCCCGGGTGCCAGGCGCGGGTCAGTTTTTTTAAACCGAAACCAGAGGATGGCAAACCCGAGCATCGGCAACAGCAACGACTGCATCATGCCGGAAAAGAGCACCAAAATCGTNGGCTTTGGCCAAACCACGTAGACAAGTACGCACAGGATTGGCAATAAGCCACCCATTAGCTTGACCCCTTTTTGACGACGGGCATCGTCGAGTTTTAGCACCCCCGTTACCCCCGTCACATCCGTGAACATTCGAGCCTTGCCCGCGTTGGAGATCAGGAAGGTCGAGAACAGCACCGCGAATGCCCCGAAAAGGAAGATGACTTGTGCCCATCCACCGAATACGGGCAGGTACATCGCCGACAAGGTCTGGATCAACTCTTTCTTCTCCGGCACCAAGCCCAACCGAGACAACACCGCCGCGCCCAGCAGGTAAAAAACCACCGTACAAAAAGTGTAGACCACCATCGACGCCCATGCGTCCCACTGTAAAACACGCACCCAGCCGCGCGCGCGCTTCAGCCATGATTCTGTATTCTCCCGTGGCCCGGTCCATTGCGCATATCCTTTTTCCAAACACCAATATGGATATGCGACAATTTCGGATGCACCCACGCCAATGATGCCAAAGGTCGCCAACGCCAACCCCAGCTTTTCTGGGCCCGAGGACAGAAATGAAAACCCAAGTCCTTCCCTCAGGTTTGCCCAGTAGATGGTCCATTCGTGGTGTGACTGTAGTGCGAAAAGGTTGACGATGGTAACCAGTGTGAACGATGCCACCAGCACCGTCGCAAATGCTTGGATNAACCCAAAACCGCCTCGCACCAGCAGGAACGACGTGACCACCGCCAGAATGACCGCCCAGTATTTGTCGTCATCAGGTTTGTCGTCGAAATTGAACGCGCCAATATTCGACTCAAGCGACCTCATTTCCTCCTTTAGCGCGGCATTGTCCTCTTCGAGGGCAAGTTTGCGTTCCGCAATCTGCTGCCGTGCGCGAAGACCTGCTTTCTCGTTGTAGACACTTCCCTTTTCTGTCAACGGCACCGAGATGGCCATGGCCTGTCCTACTCCACCAACGATGCCACCCAGTTGCCCAAGGCCGGCGAGCATCGTGAGGATCCAGAACATTACGATCCAGTTGGCGAACACGCGACGNCCACGCCATTGAAAACNCACTCCTGGGCCCGGTGCCTCGTTCAATGCGGCCAGCGAGGTTTTGCCGCTGGAGATGGCGTAGCGGGCGATCTCCACCTGAATGAAGACCTTGATAACGCAGCCAAAAATGATTAGCCCCAAAAAAGTGAAGCCTGCTTTAGCTCCCGTGTGTGTCGCGGCAATGAGTTCGCCCGAGCCGACGATCGACCCCGCGAGGATGAGCCCCGGACCCAGCGTGCGTAAGATGCCGCCCAGCTTGCGCGGGGGCTCGCGCACGTCGCTCACCGCCAATCCTCCGCCCAGCCCGCAGTGTGCACTTGGCTGCGTATGTGCCACTCGCGTAGTTCATCGAGCAGCCTGCGCTTGGCCGACTCCGANTCCGGGTCGTTCCAAAGGTTTCGCATTTCCTCGGGATCATTCCGCAGGTCAAACAACTGGCCGTATTCCGCATCCAAGAAATGCACCAGCTTCCAATCCTGCGACCGCACCATCGTCATGAACGGACCGTCAGTGTAGATGCCGTCCTTCACCTGCTCGGCAAAGACATGCTTCCGGCCGGTCCAATCTTTTCCCTCCAGTGCGGGCAGGACCGATTCCGCCTCAAATGTCGCCGGCAACTCTAATCCCGCCATTTCAAGAATCGCTGCGCCCATGTCCATCGATTGCATCAGGCCATCCACCTGCGTTCCCTCCTTGAACCGGCCNGNCGACCACACCATCAACGGCACTCGTACGATGGTATCATACATCGTCCACTTCTGGCTGTGGCCGTGGTCGGTGAGGCAGTCGCCATGGTCGCTGGTGAAAATGACCACGGAATTCTCGAGTAGCCCCTGCGCTTCCAGAGTGTCCATCAACTCGCCCAGCTTCTCATCGATCATTGTCACATTGGCGAGATAATAACGGCGCTGACGCAGGCGTTTCTCTTGCGAAGGATTCAGGTCATGCACCACCGAGTCGTGATCCACGTCGACATTGTGTTGNCGCATGATCTTAAAAGGAGGCGGTTGGCTCTCAAGGTCATCATCACGCACCTCCTGCAAAGGAATGTCGCGTTCCAAGTATGGATCCAAGTGGCGCTGCACTGGGTCGTAAGGTGGGTGTGGACCGGGAAAACCCACTTGCAGGAAAAGCGGTTTGTCCACCGGCTTGTGCTTCAGCCACCACGTCGCAAAGTTGCCCACGAAAAAATCCGAATGCGTCTCCTCTGGAAGATCCCACGTGAATGCACCGAGGCTNTCGCGGTAATCCTCGCGCTCGCGGTACAGCTCCCGCTGTTGCTTGATCAGTCCGCGAGCTGCCAGCCCCTTGTCCCACTCGTCAAAAAAATAGCGCCCCTCAAGGTAGCGATCCTTGTTCTCCACCACATAACGCTCATGGAACCCTGCCGGCGCGTTGTACGGCCATGTGTGCATCTTGCCAACGTTCACGCAGTGGTAGCCCGCTTCGGCCATCAGCTCCACCCAGCTGTGTCGCCACGTGTCGGCGTTCTTTAATATGCCCGTCGTGTGCGGGTAGTACCCCGTGAAAAGGCTCGCGCGCGAGCTGGCGCACGACGGCGCAGTGACATAGCAGTTGGTGAACGTCACCCCCTCGCGAACCATTCGGTCCATGTGCGGCGTGTCGACGTATGGAAATCCCAGCGCGTTGATCGTGTCATAACGCTGTTGGTCAGTNATGACAAAAATGATGTTAGGTTGATCCATGTTCACTTGTCCGGGATTGGCCGCCCGGGCGGCGGCGGCGGGGGTTGTCGCCAATTCCATGTGGCCTGATATGGAAGNTCGAGATACGGCGTCGGCACAACCCGTCCGCCGTCTTTCAGAGAACGCATCGCAGCGTCCAAGATTGCGCTGGAATACAAAGTGCGTTCAGGCGGCCAAGTCGGTCGGCCATTGTGGAACATCTCTTCAATGCCCTTCACCAAGTGCGTGAAATGCGCAAACGGCCGCGCTTCTTGCGTCCAGAACATCGTGGCTTTGATATCGCCATCTTCGTGCCAGGCCACACTCCACTCGCCCGCCGCGCCGTTCAATGTGACGATGCTTGCGCGGAAACCGTCGCGGTAATCCACGATCATCGCCGTCGGTTCCTTGGCCAGCTCGCGNAGGGATTTCTTGAGGTGCTTCACTGGGCTCTTCTCCAGTGGCACCACNGCCGCCTGCAGCAGCGATTCATCGATCGTNCCGTCCGACACCGCCGCCCAAACCGCGTCTCCCTTCAGGCAACGTACTTGCCGCACGCCCGTCTCGCCGCCATGCCTCCGTTCTGCCAGGCATTGCACCATCTCCACCGCGTGGAAACCATACGCGCTGAGTGTGTGGTACGAGATGGCTACCATCTGCGTGAGCTNGGTCCCGCGCCGCACATNCGCCGCCGGNCGGCGCCACAACACTGGCAGTGACGACCCCGCCATTAGTGGCGCCTTCAATTCTCGCGCGGTATCGTAAAGCCACTTTGCATCCCGCCAATTATCCGCCAAGTGCTTGTCGCAAAAGATCGGCACAGATGCGTTGCTTTCGCGAAACACNTTCGCGATGGCCTCGAACATCCGCCGTTTTGGCCAGATGACATTGCCCGACGCATTGCTTGGGTACTGCCCGTGTTCCGCCACCAATAACACGCCGTCTACTGCCAGCTTGCCTGTGCCCAGCGTTAACGCCCCCGCAATGTTATTGAAGATGGGAATCCCGTTTGCCTTCATCAAAGCACGACTTGTGTCATTGGGTGGCACCTGATCGGTGTACAGCGACACCAGCTTTAAGTTCGGATACTCCCCCTTGCCGTTCAGGTTGTGAGACTCCACCAGTCGCCCGACGATCACGTCCGCGTGCGCGTTGTGCCGGTACTCCGTGACGATTGCCGCGATGCGTTTTGGCGGCGCAGCACATGCCACCAGNATCAACACACACATCAACAACCAAGCCGTTCTCATGGTCGGCGCAGTATGCCCGCCGCCTCACCAAAAGCAAGCGGCTGCGAAACGCCCTTGCCAAAATCCCNTGCCCCTTCACAATCGGCCCATGAGCACCCATCTTTCTCGCCGACAAATCCTCGGCGCCGCTATAGCCTTCCCCTTCGTNGCCCGCACCTCATGGGCCATCGGTCCCAACGACCGCATTCGCCACGTCAGCTTTGGCGCTAGCGGCATGGCCGGCGCCGACCTTAATGCCATTGCCGGTCACGCGCATGTGGACATGCACGCCGCCGCCGAGATCGACCCCAATCGCGCCAAAGGCTTTGCCAAGAAATACCCNAAGGCCAAGAATTACACCGACTGGCGCGAGCTGCTCGACAAGGAGGCAAAGAATTTCGATACCGCCAACGTCTCCACTCCCGACCACATGCATGCACCCATCGCCATGAGCGCCATGCAGTTGGGCAAACACGTTTACGTGCAAAAGCCGTTGACCCACGACGTTTTCGAGAGCCGACGACTGCGCGAGTACGCCGCCGAGAACAAGCTCGTCACGCAAATGGGCATTCAAGTCCACTCCAGCGCCGTCTATCGCCTTGCCGTCGAGCTGGTCCACGGCGGTGCCATTGGCAAAGTTACTGAGGTGCACACTTGGAGCAACAAGAAGTGGGGCGACATGCGTCCNCGCCCCGACCGCGTCGACAAGNCGNCTGCCAACCTCAACTGGGATCACTGGTGTGGCGTCGCTCCCAAGGCCCCCTACCTAAACGGCTACTACCACCCCGGCCAGTGGCGCAAGCGGCTCGACTACGGTACAGGCACCTTTGGTGACATGGGTTGCCACATTTACGACCCCATGTACAACGCTGTTGGCCTTACNGCCCCCATCAGCCTGCGCAGTGAAGGTCCCGCACCCAATGCCCACAGCTGGGCCATAAACGCCAAGATTCATTATATATTCCCCGGCACAAAATATACGAAGGACAAGACTGTGCCTGTGACTTGGTACGACGGCGACCAGCGCCCGCCTGCTAATGTCAGCGAGCGCNTCGGAAACCGTGGGNTGCCCGGACAGGGCTCCGTGCTATTCGGCACCGCCGGTAACATGATTATTCCACACGTCGGCGCGCCAATCCTGTTGCCTGCCGAGAAATACAAGGACTTCAAACGGCCCGAGGTGAAGGGCGTAAACCACTGGCACCAATGGATCGATGCTTGTCGCGGTAATGGAAAGCCCAGCGCTGGCTTCGACTACAGCGGTCCGCTCACCGAGGCCATCCTGCTTGGCGGTATCGCCACGCGTTTCCCAAATAAGACGCTGAAGTGGGATGCCAAGAGTCTCAGCTTTACCAACCACGAGATGGCCACCCGGCTGGTCCGGCGTAAATACCGCGCCGGTTGGGAAGTCAAAACCCTTTAGCGCAGATCGACCTGCGCTATCTTGTTCAACTCAGGGTTGCCATCCAGTTGTGGCCTTCGTAACATCCGGGGCATGAAGCACCGTTTGCTGGGCCTGTTGGCTGTTTTTTCGCTGGGCGTGGTGTGCTGGAGCGCGCCGAATGTTTCCGACTCCATCAAGACCATTCGGGCCGTGGGGTCCGAGGGGCAGGGCAATGCCGCAGCCGCGCAGGCACTCAAGAAGTTGGCTCAGGCGGATGCTGCCGCCATCCCCGCCATTCTTAACGCAATGAATGGAGCCAATCCGCTGGCGGCCAATTGGCTGCGGGCCGCCGTGGACACGATTGCTGCGCGGGAGAAAAAACTGCCGTTGAAGGGCCTCAACCAGTTCCTCGCGAACAAGGCCAACAATCCGCGCGCACGACGACTGGCCTTTGAGCTGATTCAAGGCACCGCGCCGGATGCCGCCGAGAAGCTCATCCCAACGATGCTCAACGACCCCTCCGTTGAGTTGCGGCGTGACGCTGTCCAGCGCGTCATCGTTACGGCCATGGAGTTGCAGAACAATAAGAAGGACAAGCTGGCTGCCGGAGAATACCGCAAGGCTCTTGACGCCGCACGTGACATTGACCAGATCAAAACAATCACAACCCGCCTGCGGCAACTCAAGCAGGAGGTGGACCTGCCGCGCCATTTTGGGTTCCTGATGCACTGGCATGTGATTGGGCCGTTCGACAACACGGAACGCGCTGGATTCAACACGGCTTTTCCGCCCGAGACTGAGGTGAAGCTTGACGCCGTTTACAAGGGCAAGGCAGGCGACGTGAAATGGATTCCCTTTGTCACTGCCGACGAGTACGGTAAGGTAGACATTAATAAGGCTTATCCCGGCCTGATTAAGGAGGTGACCGCCTACGCTTACACGACCTATGACGCTGCTGCCGCCCGCGATGTGGAGCTGCGCCTCGGCTGTAAGAACGCTTATAAGGTTTGGGTCAACGGCAAGCTTGTGTTCGGGCGCGACGAGTATCATCGCGGCACTCGCATCGATCACTACCGGCTTAACGCTAGTTTCAAAAAGGGAAGGAACACCATCCTGATTAAGCTCTGCCAAAACGAGCAGATGCAGAACTGGACCAAGGAGTGGGAGTTCCAAATCCGCGTTTGCGACCCCACGGGCACTGCGATCCTGGCCTCCAACCGTCCCCGCACACCTGCCAAGGGCACGGACAACAATTAGGAAATGCCAAGATCCAGATCTGCTGAACAAATTTACTGATTATAAAAATGAAAATTACATTCGCCATTACGCTTGCTTTCACGATCATCACCGCGTCTGCCGACTGGCCCCAGTTCCGCGGGCCCAACGGCAACGGTATTTCCGCTGATGCCCTGCCAACCAAGCTGGACAAGGAAAACCTCAAATGGGCTGCCGATATGCCCGGTCGCGGGCTGTCCGGGGTCATTGTCGTGGGTGACCGCGTGCTTCTGACTTGTAGTAGTGGGCCTCGCCAGCACCGGCTGCATGTCGTCTGCCTCGACGCCAAGGATGGCTCCGTTCGCTGGCACCGCCAGTTCTGGGCCACTGGTCGAACCATGTGCCACAGTAAGACCAGTGTTGCCGGACCCACACCCTGCAGTGACGGCAAGTACATTTATGCCAACTATTCCTCCAACGATCTCGTCTGCCTCGATATTGACGGCAATCTCCAGTGGTTGCGTGGCCTCACATTAGATTACACAAATGTCAGCAACAGTTTGGGGATGGCGGCCTCACTCGTTGTCAGTGGCAATGTGCTTGTTGTGCCAGTGGAGAACGACAGCGAATCATACACTATTGGTATCGACAAGCACACCGGCCGTAACCTTTGGAAACTCAATCGTCCCAAGGCCGCCAACTGGACCACGCCGACGTTGTTGCCCGGTGGGTTCAAGGGGCGTGATTTGGTTGCGCTGCAGTCCAGCAAGGGCGTTGCCGCGGTGGACCTGAAGACAGGCGTATCGGTCTGGAATTTCGGCAATGGCGCATCCACCACCAGCTCCTCCGCCGTGTACGATGGCACCCTTTATGTGCCTTCCAACGGCATCACCGCACTGCAGCCCCGTTCCGATGGCAAGGCACCCGACCAGATTTGGCAAAGTGGCCGTCTGCAACCTTCGACCGCCAGCCCGATCGTTTTGGGGAAGCATGTGTTCACCGTCAACCGCGCCGGAGTCCTTACGGCAGGAAGTCGCGAGACTGGCGAACGTGAATGGCAGTTACGGCTGAAGGGCCCCTTTAGCTCCACCCCGGTTGCCGCCGGGAAACACCTCTACTGTGTCAATGAGGTCGGCTTGTTGCAGGCTGTGGACACCACCGCCAAGGAAGGAGAAATTACCGGTAAGCTTGACCTTGACGACCAGATTCTCGCCACCCCCGCCATCGCCAATGGTGCCATTTACCTTCGCAGCAACACGAAGGTTTACAAGGTCGCGAAGTAATTTCTTCGTCGTTGCTAGGCTGCGTTTGGCTTGAGGTTGTCCAGAGTCAGTTCCTCTTTCTGGAACAAGCTTTGGTACAAGCGCGGGATGATAAACTTGAGAACTGAAGCGGCGGGAACGGCGAAGATAACGCCGGCCAAGCCCGCAAACAACCCACCAAGCAGGACGACAATCATCGTTTCGAGCACGTTTAGCCCCAGCGCTTCACCGACAAACGCGGGATAAAGAAACAACTGCTCAACAACCATGTTCATCACGAGGTAGACGCCGCCGATAGCCAGCAGCAAGCTCATGTCTGCTTGGCCGGTGATGAGGCAGGTGCCAATGGTGAGAATAAGGCTGATGAGAGGCCCGATGAATGGCAACAGCACGGTTAATCCCGCGATGCCGCCGAGGATCAGCGCGTATGGCACACCCAGCAGCAGGAACACGGTGATGTATATGGCCGACTCAATGATAATGATCCACAAGTAGCCGCGTACCCATGTCTTGAGCTTGTAGAATACCTCGTTGATCACCTCAGCTGCGCTGCGCAAGGTTTCCTCACTTGTGGTCGGCAGCCACGAGGTCTGGAACAGCGACTGCACGAGGTAGTCGCCCTCTTGTTTCTCCTCTTCATGTGCATGATGGAACAGCGCCATTTTTTTCAGGAAAAAAGAAAAGAAAAACAGGGCAAGCAGTGCATTTAACATGAAGTTGCCGATAGCACCCAGGATGCCAGCGGCAGCGCCAATTAGGGACATGTAACTTCCAAATGGGGAGGCCTCCCCCTCGCCGCCATCCGGCGCACCCACCAGGCTTTTACCAAACTTTTCAAAAGCTGCGTCGTCGCGCAGAAGGGCGGCCATCTTGGTGGCGGGCTGGCCAATGACATTCCAGGTAGCCAGGCCGTCGAGGTACTTGGCGGTTTTTTCGCGCATCTCATCAGCCTTTGGCAGCTGGTCGGGCTTGTAGTTGAGGGTGACCAGCGTGGCCGTGGCAATNANCAGCACGACGCCGAGCATGACGCCCAGCACGGTGGCATTGCAGGCGCGCCCGATGGCGGCGCGGGTCTCAGCCTCNNGATCNGGNGCTGCGGATGCCTCCTCCTTGCGCTGGTTAAAAAGGGACTGCACTCCCCGGACGATCCAGCCAATGGGNGCGAACAGCATCCCTATGGCNGAGTAGCATTTTGCGGCGAAACCGTTGTTGATAAAGCTGCGGGAGAGGCGCTGTGCGACGGGCAGGAAAAAGTAGGCCAAGATCAGCCCAAACAGGACGGCCTTTAGAAAAGTAGCGGTGACAATGAACATGGCCAGCACGGCAACTGCCGCCAGTAGGCCGGTGCCCGAGCGCACGAGCCGCATGCGGCTGTTGTGTTCNTCCAGCGATTCCGNCTGGATGCGTTCGCGAGTGGCTTCGTCGATCCCCAACTCTGTCGCGATCACGCGCAGCGCCTTTTGCTCCGGCTCGCCGTATTGGTTGTCGGCGTAGCCGGCGATGAAAAGGCTGTGGAGGAGCATTTCACGATCGGCAGCATCCATGCTCGATAGCGCGGCACATGCTTTCTTTGCATCTGGCAGGGCGTCGGCATCGACTTTTTCCTGCAGTTTCTTGACGGCCTCCTCCCCGTGCTCGTCGCGCAGCGCACGGCTGACGGCCTGCAACTCGGCCTCGGACACTACGCCGTCGGCTTTGAGCACAAGGACGAACAGGCTGATGAGCGCGTCAAGAAGCTGGTCGCGATCCTGATCGGAAGACTGGATGAGGTTCTCGACGGAGTTCACGGCCTTCACNATGGGATTGAGCAGGCCGCTGCGCGCGCGCTGGAGCAGGGTTTCTTTTTTCATGGTATGAATATTGGGTTGATCTGTCGTGATTTGAAGGAGATGTAGTGCGAGTGGCAAGGGAAAAGAATACGGAGCTAGTGTTCCTGTGGAAANGTCAGCATTGAGAGGATGGGGCTGATTTCCAGTTGCCGGATCAGTCACACGGAGCCTCGACGCGCGCGCGTGTTTTTGNTAAAAACAGGGAATGCGAAGGGGGTGGCAGTTTATCTGGGNGGTGGTNGCANTGACCNTGTGCGCTTGTGGGCAGCCGCGCAATACCCACGATAAGGATCTGCAAAACACGCGGGGTATTCAGAAAATCACCGAGGCAAGGCAGGCTTTTGATGCGGCGGAAAAGGAGAAGAGCTCAACAACGTCGGAGACTCTGAAGGAGCGCGGCAAGACGCGCGCGCAGCAGGCTCGCGAATGGTTTGAAAAGGCCGCGTCAGAGACGACTCACGAAGTGGTGGGCAGCGACACGGCTGCGTTGATCGCTTCGCACTACGGCATTCGGCAGGATTTGTTGGAGCGGGCAAATCCTAAGGTGGACTTGAATAATCTGAAAGTGGACCAGAAACTGAAAATTCCAGGACATCCTGGCGCGCAGTTTAACCTAGGTGCAATGCATGACCAGGGGCAGGGTGGCTTGAAAAAGGATTCGAAGGCCGCGCTGGAGTGGTACCANAAGGCGGCGGGGCAGGGGTTTACGGATGGGGAATTTATGGTGGGACGGTTTCACCAGAAGGGCTGGGGCATTCCGCGTGATGCCCGCAAGGCNGCCGAATGGTACGAGCGCGCGGCACGCAAAGGGCACGCGGCNGCCCTAAACAATTTNGGCACGATGCGCTACAAGGGCGACGGTATTGAGCGCAATCTGGTGGAGGCTTACAAGTGGTATGCGCTGGCTGCCAAGCAAAGTGGCGAGGGCACACGCAAGAACAGTCGCGGTCAGGCACATGAGGAAATTCGCGGCGAGAAGGATCCCCGCGCATGGGCGGCGGCGGTGAAGCAGGTGGTGTCGGCGGAGTTTCCCGACAAGGCCAACCTNTCCGACGCGCAGGCGCAGGCGTTGCTCAATCAGGTTAACAATGGAGAGCAGCGAGCGTTGGAGGCCTATCTGCGGGTGCGCACCGATGACCTTGTGGAGCGGGCTGCTGANGGCGATGATGCTGCNACTGCTCGTGACGCGATTGNGAAGAACTTTCTTAACGAGCGTGAGGCCGGGCGCGCNCGCCAGTTGGTTGAAGATTTCAAATTCGAGAAAGATCCTTTCGTACCTTAATTTCCCATGCCCGAATGGCTGCAAGACATCTTTGAACGGCTGAAGGTTCTGGATAACTGGGGCTGGTTCACCTTGGGGTTTAACGCAGTAATTTTCATCATTGCCCCGTGGCTGGCAGCGCGCTATGGCGAGGTGAAATGCGAGACCCGTAAGGCCACGCGCCTGCGGCTGTTGCATGGGTTCAACTTCATCGTGTTCGCCACCTTTCTGTTGGCGGTGATTATCAAGGTGCCGCTGCCGCGCGCACAGGAGTTCAGCCAGTCGTGCCTGCTGGTGATGATCACTTACCTGCTGATTCACCTTGTTGAGGCGCTGCTACTTAAGCGCTACGGGCGTGAGATAGTGGTGGAGGATTTCTCGCGGCGTGTGGAGACGCAGACATCCAAGACGCTGGAGTTGGTGGCATTCACAATCATCGTAATTGTCGCCGGCGTGGCGTTGATCCAAATCTGGGGGTTTGATTCATGGTTGGAGGCCACCAGCGTGCTCGGGTTTGTGGCGCTGTTGTTCTTCTTCACGCGCGAGCATTGGGTTGGGGATTTTCTCAGCGGTATCATGATCATCAGTGGCGGACGGCTGGAGCGTGGCGATGTGGTACGGATTCCCGGAGAAAACATCATGGGCATTGTGCTGAACACGCGTGGAATGTACACGGTGGTTCGCGATTTGGCGCAGGGGCATGACATCCTGCTGCCTAATTCTGCCCTGCTAAAACAGCGTGTGGATGTGATGAAGACCGACCTTAATCGTGGCGTGCGCGATTATGTGGAGTTTCAGTTGGGCTATGAGGTTCCAGCGGAAGCTGTCCGCGAGTATTTAAAGGCTGTTTGGGAGGCGGCCTGCGATCGTACAACCGCCATTGACAGCACGAAGCCGCCCCGCGTGACGTTGAAAGTATGCGGTGATCACGGCGCGACTTGGAGGCTGGCCTACGTTCCAAAGAACATTCACGCCATCCTCCTCTGTCAGGACACAGTTAGGGAATCGGCCTTTAGACTGCATGAGACGCATGGCATTTCCTTGAGCACGCCACTGACCCATCAGGAGGCGGACTCGAGCTATGCTTTTGCTGCGCCGCCAACGTCCGCCAAGAAGAAAGCGGCAACGAAAAAGGCGAAGGCTAAAAAGTCCGCGGGGTAATGTCCGGTGTATTTCTGATTCCTGAAGTCATCATCTTCTCCAGTTCCGGCTCATAGAAAAACTGATCCTCGCCGAAGGCGGGCTCGAGGTCATCCAGCCAGCAGGCGTGGGGGTTGAACTTGGCGAAGAAGACTCGGTTTACCCAGTCAGGGTTGCGGCCCTGTAAAAACTTCATCACGAAGA